>NZ_AKWX02000023.1:300000-572602 GCF_000306115.2 Leptospira wolffii serovar Khorat str. Khorat-H2 | reverse complement strand
CGTATGCCCTTTCTTACTTGACCATATTACGAAACACACATCCCTGCAACGAGATGTGAACTTGTAATTACACGCCAAGCCCTCTAACTTCCAAAAGTTTACTTGGAATGCCGTTAGAAAGGGCTGCATCTTTCGATATTATTGTAGAATGAGAGTAGCTAATTTGTTTTCTTAGTGTTCGAGATTATTAATGTCATGGCGAACTCATCACCATAACCTAATCTCAGCTAATAAAAAATTTTAATTTCTCATTCGCAGTTATAGATGTTGTAAAAGAACTTTTTCTTTTCCCTGTATCCCGCGTTTGAAAGGCAAAAAGCCGTTCTCTCGAAGAATTTCAGTTGCCGACCGTCAAAACGGCCAGAAGACCAAAATACAAAATCGAGGCGCCCAGTCAAACCGTTTTTGCAGAAATTTTACAAATCGAATTTCAATTTTTAGAAGAATGTAGGCTTCTAATGTGACATAATTAAAACATGCATAGACGGCCCGAACGTTCGGAAAATTAATATTTTAGAATATTTTAAAATTCTTAATTTTATTCGAATTTTCGGTTTTTGGTCGGGCATTCCTCTCGATTTCGTCCTATTCTTCTCATTCTCTTCTCTAAGAACCGAGAATCTCCAATGAATTCGCCTTTTATCCAATACACTGTACATTCTTCGCCATTTATTCCAACATAGCGTATTTTCATCCTATATATGAGATACACTCTGCTAAAAATAGACCTATCTCACCCATAAAAGGAACCGAATCCATGGAATATACAAATCGCCGGGAACCACTCCGGTTAGGGAAAATCGGGAGGCTTTCCCTTCTCCCCTTTCTTCTTTTTTCCTCCTCCGCCTTTGCAATCGACGGTCTGACTCGAAATGCGATCAACGCAAGATACGAGGGACTGGCAGGAGCGAACACTGCGCTCGGAGGATCCGCAATCGACGTGGCCTTGAATCCGGCCAACCTCTCCCTAACCAAGGGTAAGAAGATAGAGTTCGGGGTGGGTTATACGGCGATTCTCAACCGCTATAAGGATAAGTTCCAAGACACGGATCCGAATCTTACTTACGAAAATGATAAAAGGACGAACGCTCCGAGTGTTGCTCCTTATTTTGCGGTAAAACTTCCGATCACCGATTCTTTGGATTACGGATTCGCCATCTATATCGCGGGAGGAGCCGCGGGAGGAGTGGATCATATAGACCGAAATACTCCTACCGGCCAGTCCGTAAACCAATGGGCGGGTGTGAATCTTCCCGGAGCCTTGGGTTCGTCCTCCAGGCTCCAAGAGTCGAATAGTAATTTCTTCGCAGTGGCAAAAGCGGTAAACGGTCTCTCTTATAAGATCGGGAACCTGTCCATCGGAGCGGGATTGGAAGTGAATTACGGAATCCAAAAGTTGAATCAAAAGTACTACGATGCGACCGGGCATATAGAAATCCCGGGCCAGGGCTATCATTACGAAAGCGGCAAGAAAGCCTACGCTTTAGGAGGAGTTGCCGGCTTGAATTATTCTTTCGCAGAATGGTTCCGCATCGGTTATTCCTACCAGGCACATGTCGCCATTCCTCTTAACGGAACCTATTCCATTGGAAATAACGATCCGCAATATTATAGGCAAACGGGAGTTTCTTATAATTTCAATCTCCCCGAAAAGCATTCCTTAGGGTTCGCCTTCGGTCCGGAAAATCTGAAAGTAGTCTTGGATTTGGTTTACACAAATTACGGTTCTTACTTACGTAAAGCCAACCAAACCCTGGAGGATCCCTGGTTGCCCACTCCTCTCGGAAAAACAGGATCGGCGGACGCTCACTTGAATTTCAGAGACCAATGGGGAGCCATTCTAGGCTTAGAGCATAAGGTTTCGCCTGCTTGGACCTACAGATTCGGATACAGCTACAACTCCCTTGCAATCGGCCCGAACGGGTTGGGCGGGACGACGGGTGCATTCTTCTCCCTGAACCACGTGCTTGCGGCAGGCTTCAGTTATATATTCGATAAATGGAGTTTCGATCTTGCGGTTAGTTATAATTTTCCGAGAAGAGTCATCCAAGGCGCTAAAGGTACGGACTGGGATCTTTCCCATGCGATCAACGGTCCGAACCAGCAAAACCTGACCGGTTATTCTTATAACTCCGAAGCCCAATTGATCGCCTTGAATATCGGAGCTTCCCGCTCCTTCGATTGAGGGAAACCCTTTCCGAAGATCGTATTTTGACGAAACCGAAACCCGCTTAGAATTTCGCTAAGCGGGCCTATTCTTTTTCGTTCTTCTCCCGACCCGAGAAAAAGTCTTGTGAACGGATTCCGACGGTTCATCCTGTCCAAAACCTCCCACATGAAACTGCGACGTTCTCTTAACCTTTACGATTCCATCTCATTAATGTTCAGCTCCATGGTGGGCCCCGGGGTTTTTATCACGAGCGGGTATATTCTAAGCCAGGTCGCAAATCCCAATATCGCCCTCCTCTGCTGGATCCTGGGGGGACTACTTGCAGTTGCAGGTGCCATGAGTTATGCGAAATCCGCGAGCATCTTTCCCGTGGCCGGCGGGGACTACGTTTATTTAAAGGAAGCCTATTCCCCGATCGTGGCCTTTTCCAGCGGATGGCTTTCCCTTTCCGTGAATTTTTCCGCTTCTATTTCCCTTTCGGCGATCGCTTTCTCCAAGACCTTTTTTTCCTTAATAGGTCCCTCTTTGGATATATACTATTTCGAGTCCAAATTCCTGGGTATAAGCTTCGCGATGGGGAACGCCCAATTACTGGGAATGTTCACCATTCTAGTCTTTACGATCGTGAATTTCTTCGGAATTTCCTTAGCATCCCGTATCCAAAACCTGTTCACCACATTTAAAATTGCGGGACTCATTCTCTTCGTAGTATTGGGATTCGCGATCGGAAATTTCGACACGGAGCATTTCGAGTCATTCTCCTTGATCCCGAACGGACTACACGGTTGGGGCCTGGTTCTTGCGGGAGTGATCCCAGTCACATTCTCCTATCTGGGTTGGAATATGATCACTTACGTCGCCGAAGAAGTGAAGGAACCGGACAAGAATATATACAAATCCGTCCTAACCGCCTGCACTTTGGTGACCTTACTGTACGTTTTGATTAACTTTCTTTACTTAAGCTCGGCTCCGAGTTCCGTTCTTGCAGGAGACGAAAAGATAGGAGTCACCGCGGCCGGATTTCTCTTTGGAAAAGGCGTCAAGTTACTCATAACCGCATTTATTTGCTGGGTTTTTATCGGAGGAATCTCCGCTTATGTCATCGGCGGATCTCGAATCTATTTCGCGATGGCAAGGGACGGATACTTTTTTCCGAGCATGGCCAAGTTGCATTCCAAGTATCATAGTCCTTATATGTCCCTGGCCTTCCAATGCGTTTACGCCTGCCTTTTCTGTTTAGTCAAGGAAATCGAAAGCCTTCTTTATCTCATCACCTGCTCGACTCTGATCTTAGCCACCATCACCGCTTATACTCCGATCATTTTCGAGAAGCGCCATCTTAAGAGCGAATTCAAAATCCCGGGATATCCTTATTCCACTTATATTTATATAATTTCGAATATTCTAATTATAGGTTCCTTGATCTGGAGTAAACCCGCCGAAGCTCTCTGGGGCTTCGGATTCACGCTTCTCTGCCTTCCGATGTATTTCCTATTCAAAAAGACCAAACGCCCTCTTATCTCCACTCATTCCCTCCTGGAAGAAGGAGTCGAGGAGCCTATGGGTCTAAGCCTATTGCCCGAAAACGAACCCGTACCTGTAGGAAGCGGAGATAAGGCATAGGAGAATTCTTGCAGCTCTCGGCTAAGAATCATCTGCGCCTACACCGTTACGTGGGCATTCTCTCGGTGATTCTTTTATTCTCTCGTCCTTTTCTATTTCATTTTTGGGAATGGAATCCCTTAAGTCCTGAGATTCTATCCCTGTATGTAGGAAGAATCGGAGCAGTATTGGGTGCGCTCGCTTTTTTTACAGGAGGAGGTCTCGGAAAATACCTATCCGAAGAAAAATCCAGGACCGCCGAAATTCACACGATTCTTATGTTGGGAGGCCTGATCCTTCAGGTCCCCATTCTAGCGGAGGCAGGAACTTCAATCTTTTTGAATATTCTATCCTATTTCGGATATCTATTTCTGTTTTCCGGATGGATTTTAGGAAGAAGGGTATTTCGGAACCGAAAAAGAATCCTCCCCTTCTGAAACAAATCCGCTTCAATATCCGCGAATTCTCAAACTTCTATCCCGCTCCGAAAGATAAAATTGAGTCGCCACGAAAGTCGCGAAAGGTAAGCGGAAAACGGATTTCAGTCTTCCGGATACGTTAATAATCTTTCAAACTCTTCACGAAAAATTTGAAAATCTTCCTTTCTCCAACGATTGGAGTCGTAATTGAATTGGATCCTCGCCTCTCCTCTAAACGTAGTAAGAGTGGTGAACAAAACCTGAGTAATCGAAGGATGGACGGTAAATGAAATCCTACCTATCCTGAAATCTTTCGGATTCTCCAAATCGGGAAGAATTCCTACATTGCTTAAGACCGAAGCCTGAGGGTTTCTTTGCATCAGGGATGCGAAGACTCGCATAGCCTCTTCCCTTTTTAAAAATTGATCCAAGGAAGGAAGAATCTCGTAAAAGGAAGTTCCCTGTCCCGACTCCAATTTTCTTTTCAGGTCCCTATTGATTGCGGACGCGATCTCCCAAAAAGAAGTTCTAGGATCGATTTCCGTCGTAAACAAACTGATATATAAGCCCAGCGCGTCGCTCGGAACGTTTTCCTTTAAGTAGGGACGCAGGTCCACAGGAGTCGCCAAATTCAAGGAAGTCCCCGCTCCGTCCTGAAATAGCCTGGAAAGAGACTTTATCTGCGCGGAACCTACGAGCCCATGCAAGGACACGCATTTTTCCTTGGCCCTTTGTAGTAAATTCCCTAATAGGGACGAGTTTAAATCCATAGACTCCATTCTGGGATTTGTCTCTTCCTTTTTTCTGGAAAAATTAGGAAGAGGGTCCGGCTTCCTCTTGGCTTCCGAAGCCTTTTTTTCAGGCGTCTTTCCTTCGTAAAGATTCATCATAGAATTATAATGTTTATCGATACTACCGCTATAGGAAGAATCGTAGCTCTTTAGGATTTCCAATAGAAAATTACATCCGGATCTTCCGTCCGCGATACTATGGTTGAACACCAAGGCAAAGACGGATCGATTCGATCCTATCCCGCATAGATAAGCGCGAACTAACGGAGTTTCGTTCAAGTAGAAGAGCCGAATCGTTTCCCGCGCGAGAAAGTCTTGCCAATCCGGATTCTCTATTTGATTTTGCAGAACGATTCTGCTATCCGGATCGGAAATAAACGCCAGATGGACGGAATCTTCCTCCTCTTTCTTCCGAATCGAAACTCGCGCATTAGGATAAGAGGCCTGGACCCTATCGATCGCCGACTGAAGTTTCTCCCTAGAGACCGATCCTTCCAATTCCGCCATGACGCAGAAATTCATGGAAGAAACGCGGTCGTATAGCCAGAAACCCGTTTCGGCTCTATCCAGTCTACGTTCGATAGTTATCTTGTTATTTTCCGATTCCGTAATATTCTGCATCGATTATAATCGCCGAATATTATGCGGTTACAGGGATCCCTAAGGATTCCTTCTCATAGCGATTCGCTCTACCCATGCTTTCAAAATCGTTGAATCGAATCCCGTATTTCTTCAGAAAAGGCTTCACCCTGGGAGCGACCGCCTGCCTGAGATAAAACGGTTGAGTCACCACGAAATGATGGATCCCGTGAGTCGCCCCGAAATTAAAGCAGAATAGATGCAAGGGAAGGATCCACCAGGAATCCAACACTTGTGTCTGCTGGTATAGGCTTTTTACGTCTCCGTAATAATGCATATTGGAGGACACGATCTGGATGGCGGATTGTCTGAGCCAGCAAGGGATCAGATAGACTACCGCGGCCGTATTTAAGAAATGATGAATATTACTTGCGAGTCCGGATTCCTGGACCGGATTCCCCAAAGCGGTATTGACTAGTGAAAATATCCCCCAGCCTAAGAAGGAATACCAAAGCAGAAGATAAATGGATCGATACGGTCCCTTGATAGGAGAAGATTTGATTTTTCTAAAATACCTTATCGCATCCTTTCTGATCTTCGGTCCCTGTAATACCACCGCCATGATAGGATCGATCATCACCAGAATCCTTTTGATCCCCCAAGGCATTCCGTTACTGATGAATCTTTCCTCTATATCCTCTATGTTTCCGGAGAGTTTATGGTGGAGAAGATGAATCTCCTTACGGAACCAAGGATTTACGGTGTTCGCTCGGAACAACCAGACCACCCAAAATAGAAAATTCTGCATCCTGGGACTTTCTTTAAAATAAATGCTATGGATCAGGTCGTGCTCCATCTCATGCAGGAAAGAGGCAAGAATTCCGTTCCCGATGATACAGGCCCAAAAAGGAATGAGTCCTGCAATGTACAGTCCACCCAATAAAATCATACCGGCAGCCGATCCGATCGTGATTCCGAAGCCGATCGCATTTTGGTGTTTCAAAAACGTGTATTTTTTTCTAAGTCTCGAATCCGATTTTCGGATCCATTTCATGATTCGTTTGGTTTTTTCTTTCTCGGAAAATCTTTCCGAAGCGGTTTTTCTTTCCAGCGTTAAGGAAGCCATCGCTCTCTCCTGCCAACAGTTCCTACCAGTATAGCGGATTTTCCTAGTTCGTCGTTCCATTCTATAAACCGAACCCAGGACGACCGTTCCGAATGATAGAAAGCCACTTTTTTTAGGTTTTCTTGCTCCTGTATTCCGAGGGAGGAACTCCGATTTCCTTCTGAAAAGCCCTATGGAAGGAGGTTTTACTCCTAAATCCCACCTCGTATCCTATATCCAAAATGGAGCGCTCCGGATTCTCTTCCAAGAGTTTACAAGCCTCCTTTACCCTATATTCGTTTACGAAGGCGGAGAAATTCTTACCCATCTCTTGGTTGATCAACTCGGAGAGTTGGTGAGGCGAAAGAGCAAGCTCGATTGCCAGGCCCCCCAGGGTCAGGTCCTCGTCCTTATAGAGTTTTTCCTTTTCCATACTCTCCAGAAGATTGGCTCTTAGGATCTCAATATCCATTCCGATAAGAAGGGACCTTATATATTTGCGATTCGTTTCCCTGGCGACTTCCTGCAAATTTTGGAAATAGGCGGGATACTTTCTACCGATCAGATAGGACACGCAAAGACTCAGAGCCATCATATCCGCACTGACTAGCAAAAAGACCGGATTCTTATTCAGTAGATAAATCGCCCCTACGGTATGGTTGGCAATGGTGGCAAGAATGATGTATAGAAGTACCCTGGCAGTCCATTCTTCTCGGAGCACTCCGAACTTGAAAAGAATGCGACTGCCTCGGAGTAGCGCCAAAATATAACCTGCGAGTACCAACAACGGTAGATAGAATACTAAATCCGATAAGCCGGTTGTACGGGAGAAATCTTCGATACAGAATCGAATCCGATCCTCGGGAAGAAATAAGGCTATAAAATAACAGAGCCAGGCAAATCCCGGAAAGAATGCGTGCTTCGTATTCAAACCAAAGACGGATTCTTCGTACTCGGAATTCTGGATAATCTTGTGAATCCCGTAAAGAATGGGCCCTATGGACCCTAAAACGGGGATATGTAAAAGCACAAGCCTGGGTAAACTTTCGGAAAGTCCGAAAACGAAAGCAAGTCCCGTTCCCTGCAATAAGCCTAAGCAAACGAATAGAAGGGAGAGTAGCCGATTGAGTGCCGTTTTTTTCTCCAAGACGTTCTGTCCGATACAAAGAAGAATTCCCAAATAAGTCCCGAAGACGGCAAAGGAAACCAGTCCCCAAAAGAAAGGAACATCGAGCAACCAAATTGGAAAGGAAACAGGTAAAGAATGCATCCGAAGGCTTTATCTTCGACGGAGAAAAACTGTCAACTCTCCTATCGAGGCGGGAAAGGAAGGATAGAAATTATAATTTATCCCAATCAGTGTTAACCTTCCTTAGAAAGGGGAAGTTTGATCTCATAAAAAATAGCATAGAAAAGTTCGAATAGACAATTTTCGTTAAGACGACAACCGATCGCGATAGGAGAGAAGCGGCAAATTCTCCAATTCAATAGATTTCGAATACTCTTGATATTCCGAAGAGACTCGTCCTTCAGGAAGTCCTTTATTTTGGTTACAAAACAAAAACGGTTTCCTAAAAAAGCGAAACGTTTGATATCAAATTTCGAAAAACAAAAGACAATCGGATCCGGTCGAGAAATTATTTGTATGAATATTCCGAAGAAGGAGTCTTTATGAAATCTTACTCGTTTATCCAAACGGAAAAAAAGGGATCGGTGTTTAGCATCGTACTCAATCGCCCGGATGCAAGAAATGCGATGAACACTCAGATGATTCTCGAATTAAGTGACGCCCTCACCGTTTACGAAGACGATCCGGGTTCACTTTGCGCGGTCCTTTCGGCAAACGGGATGCATTTCACTTTCGGATTGGAATTGGAAGACGTAGCCAAATCCGTAATATCCCAAGGTAGGAACTTTTTTCCCCGGGACAAAATCAATCCTTGGGATATAGGCGGAACCGAGCGGAAAAGAACTAAACCTTTGATCTGCGCGGTCCACGGGTTTTGCTTAACTCTAGGTATAGAATTGATGCTTGCCAGCGACATATCCCTCGCAGCGGACAAGACTGTATTCGCGCAGATGGAAGTACAGAGAGGGATTTTACCCTTCGGAGGAGCCACTGTGCGTTTCGTAAGAACGGCGGGTTGGGGAAATGCGATGCGTTACATTCTTACCGGAGATAACTTCGACGCCAACGAGGCACACAGATTAGGAATCGTGCAGGAGATCCTACCCAAAAAAGAACTCTTGCCCAGAGCGTTCGAATTGGCGGAGAAAATCGCAGTCCAAGCTCCCCTGGCAGTGGAGGCGGTTCTATCGAATGCGAAAAAAGCGCTGGAGATAGGAGAAGCGGAAGCCTTCGACGAGCTCGTTCCTCGTGTAACCGCCTGTTTACAATCGGAAGACGGACAAGAAGGGATCCGCTCTCTCTTAGAAAAGAGAAAGGCTAACTTTAAAGGAAAATAATTCGTGTAGAATCGATTCCCCTTCTTCCAATCTCTCCATAAGTCGCCGAACAATATTCGGATCTTCCGATTTCTTCTTGAATTGGAAGGTCGGAATTTGCAGCCTTGTCGGATTCCTAAGGAGAATCCATGGATTTCAGCCTAAATCAGGATGAACAAGAGTTCATCTCATCTTTCCAAACGTTTTGCAGGAAAGAGATTCAACCCTATGCGGAGGAAGCGGACAAGAAAAAAGAGCTTCCTTCCTCTCAATATTCTAAGTTGGGAGAAGCCGGATATATCGGATTATTACACGAAGAAGAATACGGAGGCCAGGGTGCCGGTCTATTCCTCAGCACTTTGGCGATGGAAGTCATCTCGGAAGCCTGTGGTTCCACCTTCTTCAGTGTGGGAGCATCCGGAGGGCTCTTCGGACTGCCGTTAAAGCATTTCGGAACCGAAGAACAAAAAGCGAAGTATCTACCCGATATCATTAGCGGAAAAAAAGTAGGATCCCTAGGCGTCACCGAGCCGGATGGAGGTTCCGACGTATCCGCATTGACCGCATCGGCTAAGAAAAAAGGGGATCGGTACATTCTATCCGGACAAAAGACCTATATCACAAATGCACCTAACGCGGACTATTGTTTGGTGCTCGCCAGAGCCCAGGACGAATCCGGTAAAGAAAAAGGCCTCACTCATTTCATTCTAGATCTGAACTCCAAAGGAGTTTCTAGATCGGCACCCATGGACAAGATGGGACTTCGGGCCTCTCCCACCGGCGCCTTATTCTTCGAGGATGTGGAAATTCCGGAAGAGAATATATTAGGAAAATTGGGAAAGGGATTTCGACAAACGATGCAAACCTTCAATGCGGAGAGATTGTCCTTGGCCGCATATTCTTTAGGAGTAATGAAAGCCTGCCTGGACGAATCCAAATCCTTTGCCTCTTCCAGAAAGAGTTTCGGAAAGTCGATCTCCCAGCACCAAGGAGTCGCATTCATGCTCGCCGAAATCTATTCCAGATTGGAAGCGGCGAAATGGTTCACCTATAATGTCGCCTGGGAAATGGAGAAAAGCGACGAAGAAGGAAAAGGAAATATGAGTCTGGCCGGAAAATGCGCCGCCTGCAAATTATTTGCCACAACTGCGGCCCGCGAAGTCACTAACCTCGCGGTTCAAATCCACGGAGGCGCGGGTTTTATGGACGAATATAAAGTATCCAGACTTTATAGGGACGTACGTCTGGGAGAAATCGGAGGAGGAACCAGTGAAATCCAGAAACTCATCATCTCCGGAAGCATTATGAAAGAATAATGTAATCAAGCCGCGTCTACGGACTTTTAATTCTTAACGGTCCGATCGGTATTTCCTTTCAACTTCTCTTCCAGATATTGGTGTATCTCCGGATCGTTATCTTCGATGAGTTGCCAAAAAGAAAACCCTCGGATCTTATATTTTTCCAAGATTTTCATCTTCTTCTCGAAAGCGGACCGATTCATGTAGAATGCAACCCGATCGCAACCTCCCATCCTGTACCAAAGAGAAGGATCGGAATATACATGGCCTTGGTGTCTATATAAATAAGGACGAAGATAAACCCAATCTCCCGACTTGGCCTGAGTTTTGAAAACTTCCAATACGTCCGTAGGCTCCTCTTTCCTAGGAGACATCCTATCTTGGATCCAGCGAGCCCTGGAATAATACACCGATTTGGATTCTATATCGCAATTCAAGGGCCAATCGTAGCCGTAGGTGGGGATGGCCATATAAAGCTTCTCGTTAGGAATCCTCTTTACCGCATATTCTAAAATCTTATCGATCCACCAATCCGGAGCCTGAGGACCGGGTCCCGGAAAACCGTTCTTACGAGGATGCAATTCGTAAGCCATGATCTTTACCTTATCCGCCACCTTTCCTAGGAACTCGTAATCATGGGTCAATTGGCCTCGATATGCCTCGTAAAAATCCACTTGGATCGGATTCTTAAGACCTTTACATGGATAAACGGAAGGTTTTTCCGCGATCGTCTTGGGATGGATCGCTACGGAGAGTAATTTTCCTTTTTTATGAAGTTCGTCTCTTAATAATATTAAGAAATCCTGGAATACTTCCTTTTTCTCACAGGTCATCCCCTCGTAGTCTATGTCGATCCCGTCGTATCCGTATTTTTCGACTTCCGAAAGAATATTCCTTATATGCAGGTCCCTTACCTTCGTATTTCCGTTCAATCCGATCGCATCCGAAACTTTCTCGAAATCGTTTTCCCATCTGAAGATCGTAGGAATAATCAGAGTTTCGGGAGAAAGTAAACGCAACCATTGGATTCTCTCTTGTATCTCTTCCGGCTTCCAAACAGAAAGAATTCTGCCCGTATTGGTCCGTCCCCCCTCTAGATTGTACAAGAATGGATGGATTTCATCGTAAAGTCTCGCGTATCTTGCCATCGCATAGAAATCCTGGGACCAAGTAGAGGCCTTCAAACCGGTCCTTTGTTGAGTCGGCTCTGCCTCATCCTTCTGCAAAAATCGACAGTAAGACAAGCTACCGACAAAAAGTATCTGTATGAGAAATCGGATGAATAAAGAGGAAATGATTTGGCGTCCGGCCATTGATTTCTATAGTCCCGTTGGCAGGATGTATGTATGCTTGTAGCGGAATAGTAGAAATTTTTTTCTTAAGAAAAGCCCCTCGGAAGTCTCACGAGGGGCCAGTTTTTTAGTTTGATTTAGGTGGATTCATTTTATTCAGATGCTCTTTGCACGCGGAACTAACCGAATCGATATTCTTCATCAAACAATCATGCATTTTGCCTTCGCCTTTCCCTCTAGGCATATCCTTGCAAAATTTTTCCCTATCTTCATGGCAAGGGCCGCCGCCCCGTTTGCCATTATGCCCCATTCCTTGCGCGAATGTCGAACTCGCTGCGATCAATAACCCTAATATTAGAATCTTCCGTATCATTACCGCCTCCGGAATTTATGCAAGTGATCTTGGAGTATTTTTTCTAAAAGTCAAGAATTGCGTTCGCAAATGCGTTGCTCTTTCTCAAGTCGAAATTTCCTAAAAATCATTCCGCGACGGACTCTTTGCATCCTTTAGTTGCGCCTAACCCATTTCACGATTTCCCACCAGCAGGAACTGGCCGCTCCGATTAAGAACACTTGGATCCCGGAGGCCCAGGAAATTCTCTCGAAGCCGAAAAGATGCATCGTAAATTCGTTCGAAAACGATCCGAGAATGACGGTAACGGTAAAAAGAAGAAGAATATAGTAAGACCAACCGATTTTTCTAAAACTTTTTCCTAGATGGTCCTCCCAGGATAGATTGGTAAGGATCAAAGTTAAGTTCGAAGATACAAGCGCGATAAACGCTAGGGACCTGGAAGTTTCCCTAGTCCAACCCTGAGACTCGGAATACAAGAACACTCCCAGAACGACAGCGAAGATCACGGTGCCTTGCAAAATACTTAGCACCGCGGTTTTTCCGTCCACCAACCGGCTCGATCTAGATCTGGGCGGTCTCTTCATCAAATTTCTTTCCCCTTCTTCTCTTTCGAAGATCAAGGAGCTGGCCGGATCTATAATCAGTTCCATGAAAAGAATATGAGCCGGAAAGAAGAAGAGCGGGCCGCCTATGAATACCGGAAGAACAGATAATCCTATGATGGGGACATGGACGGAGATGATGTATCGGATGCTCTTTTTGATATTCTCGTAAATCCTACGTCCAAGAGCTACAGCGTGAACGATCGCGGAGAAATCGTCCTCCAAAAGAACGATATCCGAAGCTTCCCTAGCCACATCGGTGCCTCTTTTTCCCATGGATACTCCGATATGAGCGGCTTTTAAAGCGGGAGCGTCGTTGACTCCGTCACCTGTCATGGCCACGATTTCTCCTTCCTTCTGAAAACGTTGGACGATGCTCAGCTTCTGTTCCGGTCTGATTCGGGAGAATATTCCTACATTCTTATAATCTAATACTCCTTCTTTATCCGCAGCCAAATCCTCCCCGGTAAAAAAGCGATCGAAATTGGAAAGACCTATTTTTTGAGCGACACTCTTAGCGGTACCTATATAGTCCCCGGTGATCATGACCACTCGAATACCGGCTTCTATACATTCTCTCAAAGATTCGGGAACGTCCTTTCTTATCGGATCCTCCAAACCTATCAACCCCAAGAATTCAAAATCCAAATCATGCTGATTTGCGGGTAATTTTTGGGTTATCGATTTGGATCTTGCGACACCCAACACGCGCAGACCTTCGGAAGAAATCTTTTGTGCGATTCCCTTGAATCTTTCCGTGTCTGCGGAATTCATATGACAAAGATCGAATATCGCTTCCGGAGCTCCCTTGGTTCCGATCACCAAGTCGCTGGAATGATCTTCCCGTTTCCAGGCGAAGCTCAAAGCCATGAGTTCGGGACTCAGGCTATATTCTTTTTCCAGAGTCCAATCCGAATGAAGGTGCTCCGTTCCGGTTAATGTGGAAAAACCCAATTCCTGAATCGCCTTCTCCATAGGATCGAAAGGATCCCGCTTGGAAGCTAAGATCGCATATTCCAAAATAGAATGGAACTCCTCGGGAAGTTCCTTAGTCCCTCGGAGAGTGTCCAAGAATTCGTCCTTATCTCCTGCGGGTACGTAAAGCCTTCGGATAGCCATCCGGTTTTCGGTCAGTGTTCCCGTTTTATCCACACAAAGCACGGAAGCGGACCCGAGAGTCTCTATCGCTCCCAAAGATCTTGTCAGAACTCCTACTTGGGAAATTCTCCAAGCGCCCAAAGCAAGATATACGGTTAAGACCACGGGTATCTCTTCGGGGAGAGCCGCCATGGAAAAGGTCAACCCTGCAAGAAAAGCATGGATCCATCTACCGTCTCTCAAACCAAGTTCGGTTACCAAGAAAACGCAGACGGCCAGGGCGAATAAAGTGATCCATAGAGTGAGACTCTTAGTTTCCGACTGCAAAGGAGTCTCGTCAGTCGAAATCGTTTCCAATGCCAATCCGATCCTTCCTATTTGGGTCTCGGATCCGGTTCTTAAAACCTTGTATACGCCTTCTCCATAAACGACCAGGCCGGAAGAGAACACGAACGGAGAATCGTTTCCTCCCGGAGGCAAATCGGCGGAACCGATTTCGGGATTGCCTACGGATTTAGTGACCGGTATCGATTCTCCCGTGAGAGCGGATTCGTCCACTTTTAGATTCAGTTGATTGATGAGGATCCCGTCGGCACAGATCCTCTCCCCTTCTCGTACCAAAACCAAATCACCCGGAACCACTTCCGAGCCGGGAATTTGCCTATAAGTCCCGTCCCTCAAAACCGTGGCCTTAGGAGAGGCGATCTCCTTTAGAGCAGAGATCGCATTCTCCATTTTATTTTTCTGATAAATCGTTATGCTTATAATGAAAATCAATGCCGTGGAGAGTAGAATGGCTTCTCCCATATCTCCCAGAGCGATATACAATCCCGCGCAAATCACTAGGAGGAATAAGATCGGTTCTTCCAAGACTTCCAGAATGGTCCCGATCAATCGGTATTCCTTCTTCTTGCCGATTTCGTTTTTGCCGAATTGCAAGAGTAAGTTTTCGGCTTCTTTCTGGCTCAGACCGGTGCGTTGATTCATGATCAGTATAGAAAATTCAAATAAGGAATCAGAATGAAAAGAAGAAAAACCTTCGAATTATGAAACTTACTTCCCGTTTTACTTTCCGGGAACCGAATATTTTCCGTCGGAAACGGGAGACGGATAGGCAAGATTGCAAAAACCTTGATATTTCTTGGAATTTCATTTTACCTCCAAGTCGGATATCCTACACGATAGAATCGCTTGGAGAGAAGAATATGAAAAACGTCTCTGGAAAACGAATCCTCATCACCGGAGCGGCGATGGGAATGGGAAGAATATACGCGAAATTGTCCGCAAACGAGAACGCGTCAGCGATCGTTCTTTGGGACCGCGATCCAAAAGGCCTCCAAGAATCCGCAAAAGAACTCTCCGATTTCGGAGGAAAACTCCTCCTTCATACTCTGGACCTAAGCGATCCGAAGCGGATTCTAGAATCGCTAGATTTGGTCCGAAAGGAAATCGGATCCGTAGATATCCTGATCAATAATGCGGGAATCGTCTGCGGAAAATACTTTTGGGAACACGATCCCGATTCGGAGATCGGCTCCGTGATATCGATTAACACTCTAGCTCCAATGCTTCTGACCCGACATCTTCTGCCCGATATGATGGGAGATCCTTCCCGGGATTTTAGAATCGTAAATATAGCCTCCGCGGCAGGACTCATCTCTAATCCTAAAATGAGCGTTTATTGCGCCTCCAAATGGGCCTTGACCGGTTGGAGCGACTCCCTCCGACTCGAATTGGAAAAGACGGGAAACGATCATATCAAAGTTACGACGGTAAATCCCGCTTATATTTCTACAGGAATGTTCGAAGGAGTCAAAGGGATGCTTTTTACTCCCATACTAAGCCCTGAATATGTGGTGTCGAAGGTTTGGAAAGCGATGAAGAAAGGAAGCCCCAGGCTCATATTGCCTTGGACCGTATATCTTTCCTGCTTTCTAAAGGGGCTATTACCGCTCCGTGTCTTCGATTGGATTGCCGGAAATATATTCGGAGTTTATGAAACTATGGAAAAATTCAAGGGCAGAGGACAAATTCTTAAGAAAGTAGATTAAATCGATATTCCATTTTTCTTAAGTATATCCAAGGCAGTCTGCCTTAGGATGGGATGGACAACGAAATCTTCAGGATCGGGTGCCTTTCTTTCGGGCTCCTGGGTCTTGAATTTATCAGGTCCAATCCATTGTGAAAGCGCCCAAAGCATACGCTGGAAGATCTCGTCGATTCTCCTCTGGTAACCGGCCTTTTTGTAGTAACCGTAGGCGAGAATCGGAAGCTTTTTCTCGAACATGAAATAGTCTCCCAATCGAATGAGTCCGTCCTTATATTCCGCTTTCAGAAAACATTCTCTGGCCTTACGAATATCGCCCTCGTTCATGGCCTGGTTTCCTTGGCGGATGATTTCCATTCTTTCCTTGGGATCCATATCTTTAATGTCGCCCGAATCCGAGACTATCACAAGTCCTTTTTGGGATTTTTCAACGTCCTTTTCCCTATTCTGAACCGACGCCCGCGACGATCCGATTCTAACCGGAGTCGATTCTTCGGAACCCGGAGCGCTATAGGAGAAAATCGAGAGGGACGAGCGATCCTTCTAGAAAGTTTTCTTGTCTATCCCGAGGAACCCGGAACAATACGCCAAGGAACCTATAGCAAAAATGAGTAGTTTAAAAACCGGACAAAAGGCTCCCGACTTCAAAGCTCCCGATGAGAGCGGTAAGCAGATCTCGTTAAAAGATCTGATGGGAAAGAAAGGCTTAGTATTATATTTTTATCCAAAGGATCAAACCCCCGGCTGCACCACCGAGGCCTGCGACTTCAGGGATAATTTCACAAGACTTAAGAAAGAAGGGTACAACGTAGTCGGGATCTCCAAGGACTCCGTTAAGTCCCACCAAAAATTCATCGAAAAACAGGAACTGAATTTTACCCTAATTTCGGACGAAGACGGAGCGATTTGCGAGGCTTACGGAGTCTGGCAACTTAAGAAATTCATGGGTAGGGAATTCATGGGAATCGTAAGGACCACTTTTTTAGTCGGAACCGATTCCAAGATCCAAAAGATCTATCCTAAGGTCAGCGTAAAAGGCCATGTCGACGAAATTCTAAGCGATATAAAGGTATTAGCAAAAAAATGAAAATAGAAAAATCCAAGATCAATTTTTCCATCGGCAAGAATCCTTCCAAGAACGTATATAAAATCATCCCGGTAACCAAGGACAATCTCCCCAAGGAACTAGAAAATAAATTCGGAGAACAAATTCGTTCCTCCATATTTTCCGGAGAAAACGGCCAAATATTCTCGGACGAGATCGAACGTATCATCTATCTGGGACTAGGAGATCCGTCCAAGGTCAGCATCCGAAGCGTGGCTCAAAACTTCCTCTCCTTCGGGGAGAAATTGAGAAAATGGGATTCGGTAGGCCTGGAAATCAAACTAACGAGATTTCTGACAAAGACGCTACCCCCTTCCGTTCTAGTATACCAAATCGCAAATTCCATCGACCTAGGAGCCTTCCCCATCAATGCACTTTCGAAAGACTTCAAAGAAAGAAAACTGAAATTCGGGAACGTAAGCTTCGTCTTAGAAGACCAGGGAGCCGAGAAATCCGCGAAAGCAGGACTTGAAAAATCCAGAGCGGTTAGTAAATATGTGAACGGTGCGAGATACGTAGCTCATCTGCCCGCAAATCATTTTACCCCGGAAGAATTCGTGGCCAGATCCAAGGAGATCGCCAAGGACAATAAACTGAAGATTACGGTCTTCGACGAGGCCCAATTGAAGAAGGAGAAAATGGGCGGAATTCTTGCAGTCTCCCAAGGCTCGGACAAGAAGCCGAAAATGATTCTCATCGAATACAATCCTCCCAAACCGAAATCCAAAAAGAAGCTGGCGCTGATAGGCAAAGGCTTAACCTTCGATTCGGGAGGAATCAGTATCAAGCCCGCTCAGGATATGCACGAGATGAAATATGATATGTGCGGAGCCGCAGCGGTCATCCATGCGATCGGAGCCATTGCCGAACTGGGTTTATCCGTACCTGTCGTAGCGGCAATCGGAGTTGCGGAGAATATGCCGGACGCCGCGGCATTAAAACCCGGAGACGTATATACCGCGCATAATGGCCTTACCGTAGAGGTGCAAAATACCGATGCGGAAGGACGATTGGTTTTAGGAGACGTTCTTTCTTACGTTGGTAAAAAATTTAAACCTGACTATATGGTGGATCTAGCCACACTCACTGGAGCGATCATCATCTCCTTGGGACACGAAGCCGCCGGAGTCATGAGCAATTCCGACAAACTCGTTACTCTATTAGAAGAAGCTTCCGCCTCCTCCGACGAAAGAGTCTGGAATCTGCCTCTCTGGGACGAATACGGCGAGGATCTCAAAAGCGATATAGCGGATCTCAGAAATATTGCAGGGCGCCCGGGAGGAAGCCTCTCCGCTGCAAAATACCTGCAAAGATTCGTGGATACGGGAATCAATTGGGCCCATATCGATATCGCGGGAACCGCTTGGAGAAAGAAAGCCTCGGGTACCCAAATAGGAAACGGACCCAGCGGTTACGGAGTCCGTTTACTTGTGGACTTGGCGGAAAAATTGGAAAAAGGCCGGGGAGCTTAATCCCCGGGGAAAAATTTCCTATTTGCACAAACGAGGTCGGCTCCCTTCTGGGTAGGAGTCGACTTTCTTTTTTTAAACTTCAGAATCTATATTGCCGAAGACGGCGAAAGAAGGTACGGTATACTGCTTTAAATAAGTATAATCGGATTGCTTGGTATACAATTTAGATTCGTCCGGTTCCATACTCGTATCATAGAGAGCCTGAGCCGCATGCATTTCCAATTTACTAGGTTCGAAGACTCCTCCGGTGAGCATCGGAAACATCAGATCGTTCGGATCTTCGGAATGCCTTAGTCCCAAACAATGCCCTATCTCATGAGCCACGGTAGCTCTTATGTATTCCTTGGCATCGATCGCACTTCCTTCGTTTTTCATGGCTTGAGCCGTAGCACGAACCCGATCCTTGAAAATAAATATGACCGTACTATCGATCTTAGTGGAAGAATCTACGGAGCAAGCCGCGAGATAAAAAGGAGTCGAAGAGAATAGCTGACAAACCGAAATGTTTTTGGAGGAAATTCCTTCCACGGAACATTTATACGACTCTGTGAAAACGATTACGTTTCTCATTCTTTCCGTTCTTACGGTCGCGGGGTAGACGTCGATTCCGAGTCCCCAACGCTTGGCGGCGGACTGAGTCAACTCCAAGCCCGATTGCATTTCGTTTCCATGCATGAGCCACAGCAATTGCTTTTCCTCCCAAGTCAAATCCCCGGAAGGAGCGGAGTTCTGCATACAATATGTGAAAGTGATAAACCAAATCGATAAAAAAGAAAAATGTACCCTCATGTAGAATCCCCAGAAACGGATTCGGTTTTGATTTTTGTTAACCGATTCCGGACACAAAAGGTTCGCTTGCCAGGATCTTCTTTAAATTAACCTTCTCTTCTTCTTGAGTGACGCGTTTTCTTTTAAGAGAAGGAGTTTACTTTTTCTATTTTTTGGAAGGCCTGCTCGGCCAATCCCCGGTTCTAAAAAATATGACGTTCGACATTCGGCACTTTTGCATAAAAAATATTTTTTCTGAAATTTTTTATATTAAATAAATCGAATGTTATATTTCAGAATAATTTGAGATGCAAAATGAGA
This sequence comes from Leptospira wolffii serovar Khorat str. Khorat-H2, assembly GCF_000306115.2. Taxonomy (NCBI): domain Bacteria; kingdom Pseudomonadati; phylum Spirochaetota; class Leptospiria; order Leptospirales; family Leptospiraceae; genus Leptospira; species Leptospira wolffii. Next base: position 553,133 of record NZ_AKWX02000023.1, on the reverse strand, counting down.
AAGGAACGCAAAACGATATACGCATTTCTATTTAGTCAATTAATTTCGGATTAGTGTCCTCTAACCCTTTAGTGTCGGTTTCGCGGAAGAGTATACCGAAATGTCTATTCGATTAGGAAATAAATTTCCAAACGAAAATCTAAATAGAAGAATATTCCGTAATCGTGGAAAATTTCCTAAATCCGATTCTCCTCGGGAAAATAAGAACGTTCTCTCAAGTCCTTCGAATCGATTTCGATACGGAATGATTCTTCCGCATTCTTCCCAGCAATATGGGAGATAAAATTTTTCCTATCTCACTCTTCCCCCCTGAGCCGCAAGCACGGGGAGCCGGACCGAAATGAATCCGAAAACCAAAGGAATGTTTGGTAGGAACTCCATCTATCCCTGGAGGGATGATTTTTGAGATTGAGTTCCTTGACCCGTAGTGCGCCGCAAAAAGAATGGTCACAGTTAGTGCGATGCACTATAAAAGGAGGTTGGAAGAGATGGTCCAACCCAAGATCAGAAAGAGATATTTATTCGTAGCAGCGCTTCCTATGCTATACCAATCGTTTGTAGCCCCTTTGACAGGCTCCCTGTCCGGCAAAGAGACGATCCTCGTTCCCGAAGAAAGGGAATTGGTCAGAATTCGAAGCTTTATCCAAACGGAAAGACCTTCTATATCCGAATCCGAACTGGAAACTTTAAGCAAAACCATATGGAAAGAGGCCTCCCGGATAGACGATTCCGCTTGCGGAATACTTTGCCAGGAAGGAGAGAAAGTCGGACTTCTCTTAGGATTGATTCGAACCGAATCCGAATTTTACAAAAAGGCTCGGTCCAAGAAAAACGCCCGCGGCTATATGCAAATCATGCCGGGCACGGGAAGCTGGATCGGATCCTGGGAAGGGAGATCCGTGAAGGAAAAGGATTTATTCGACACGGAAATCAATCTACACCTCGGAGTCTCCTACCTAAACTATCTCTTGGAAGACCAAGAAGGAGACCTGAGAAAGGCGCTCTTAGCATATAATGCAGGACCGGGAGCGGTGAAGAAATGGGGTGGAGTTCCTTCCTATGCGGAGAATGTCTTTGCCGGCCAAGAAGAATATTTAGGCACCAGGAATTAAGCCTAAGCTTGACAGCGGAGCGGCCTCACTCGACCCTGGATCATACCCTTAGGGAGGAAACAGGTGAGAACCCTGTGCTGACCCGCAACGGTAATCGGAAAGAGGATACTTTTTTCGTAAGCCCGATCTTCCCCGTAAGAATTTCTCCGAGGTTTGAGAAACTTACATCTCACTAAAGCATGTATTGCTAAGCGAGGGGCCCCCGAAGGTAACAGGTAGGGCTTCTTGTTCTCACGGACTTAAGGATCGGATCGTTCCTTAGGATCCATTCCGAAAGATATCCGACAGGGTATCTCCAGCCAAGGGCCCTCCTAAAACATATTAGGAGAATACAATGAACCTGAATCTAAAGACCCTTGCGTGCGTCCTATCGTTCGCATTTCTTTCCCTGGCTTGTGCCGACAATGCGCCGACCGACTCCGATAAATTGCTTTTATCCGGACTTCTGAACAATGCGAATAACGGAGATATCGCGATCGCGGGCAGTTGGAACCAATACGCGTGCAGCGCGGGAAGTTGTCCCACTTCCAGTATCTTCGCTAAATTCTACGCGAGCACTCAGGTAGCGGGAGATTGGTTCTATTACCAAGAAAATCCTCCTACTTGCTGGACTTCCGGAAGTTGCACCACTCCCGAAGGCAGTCCCTTTCCGGATTTTTATCCTGCGAATTACCAAATCATCAGCTACGACAACGGAGGCGGTTCCTACGGGGTTCCTTACTTAGTGTATAAGAATAAGGACTACGGAACTTATTCTACTTTAGTATGGACCGAGAACTCAGGCTCCGTTTATCTTTGCGATCTTTTCTCCGGGAATGTATCCACTGCCGCGGCTCTCACCACTCTGGCCGCCCGTACGGACGCATCTTGCAGTAGTTCCTGCATAAAAACCGCCACTCCCGCTACGAACGGATGCAACGGTTCTTTTGCTTGGTATAAAATCGTAAGACAATAATATAAATTCGGCCGCCGTCCACCACCTAGCAAGACGGCGGTTTATCTATTTTTCATCCATTCTATGCAAGCCTTTAGTTTAGCCTTCTTATCCTCCTTGGACATTCTCGGGCTAGGATATCCGTGACCAGGTAAAACGTAAATAAAATCATAATTTTCTAATATTTCCATAGACCGGATCTGTTTTTCCCAGGAATACCAACATGCGTTCCGAAAAGCGATAAGCCGTTCTTTCTTAGGGTCGTAAGCCAAATGATCTCCCGTAAAAAGAAAATTATTCTTATACAATAGCACTGAATGTCCTCTGGTATGACCTGGAACCGGAATCACTACTAAATCTTTCTCCAAATAGAATGGGCTCTCTCCCGATACGAGAATCTCGGCCTCAGGCAAAGAAGAAAGATCTCCTTCATGGATGATTCTTTTCGTTTCGAATTCCTCGTGGTATTTTTCGTGGTCCGCAATATCGTCCCTATGGGTCAGAAAATGATAACGGATCCCTCCCATCTCTCGGATTCTTTCCGCTAAGGAAGGTATAAAACGGGGAGAATCCACGAGAACGTTACCTTCTTCCCGGACGATTAAATAGGAAAATGCTCCGAAAGAAGAACGGGAATGAAATCCGCAATGATACACATTCTCCTCTATCTTTCTGGGAAAGGAGGATTTGGCATCGTTTAGATCCAAGCGATCGACCGTGCCTATCGAAGTGGTCGGACAGGCTACAAGCGCTTGGAGAGCACGAAATTCCTCTTGCTTGGATTGGGGTTGCTTTTTCACGAAAGAACCGATCGAATCCTCTCCGAAAATTTCCGGAGCGAGAATCCTGCAGGTCTCACAATCGATACAACTGGAATCCACGTAAAAGGATCCAGGTAGATTCTCGGATCGTTTCTTTGCTAGAGTCGCCATGCCTTTTAGACGACCGAACTATTTCACCCAATCCCTACGGTTAAAATATTTATCTTCCAGGAGTTTCAATTCTCCCGTTCTCTTGATCTCGGAGAGAAAGAATTCGAAATTGCGGGAAAAGACGAGATCGCCCTTGGGCAATAATGCGCTGATATGATCCTCTTGGACCGGCTCCACCAAGGCCCTGAAATTGGAGGCTAAAGAAGGTTGCCTTTGTAGGAAGCCTTTAATGTAATACGATTCCCCGACGAAGCAATTCGCTTTCCCTTCTCGAACCGCACTTAAGGCTCCGTCCACGGATCCGTAAGTAAAAACCCTGGAATTGGGAAAATTGGAAAGAAGATACTCGTGGCTGCTGGAAAATCCTCTTACGGCGAAGCTGATACCGCTCACATTTTCCAAATCCTTAATACTCCTAAAATAAACCGTAGTGATGATGTTTCCCTCCGGAGGAGGAGGAATCGCATTCTTATTCACTAAGGCCCCGGGGCTGGAAATCAGATAGGCTGTACTGAAGGAAATCTTCTTAGATCTTTCTAATGTGGATGTGACTCCGGAGAAGGAGATATCCGCGTCGCCGGACCGAATGGCTTCGACGAAATCCTCGAATTCGGGACGATTCGTGTAAACGTATTTCACTCCTAGAAAGTCCGCGTATTTCTTTCCTAACTCGGCGTCGAAACCGGGATAACCCTCCTTTGCATCGGGAATATAAAACGGCTCGAAGTTCCGATTGCCCGTAACTCTCAGCTCTCCCCTTTTTTGGATCTGCTCCAAACGAGTTACAGGTCCCTCTTGCGCTACGAGTAAGGAAAAAAAAGTCGAAACGATTAAGAGGATAAAAATACGCGCCACAACTTCGTTCTATTTCCCTTAGAGGGAAAGGCAAGGGAAAATTAATAACCTTCTCTTCCTACATCATCGAAACACGGTCTAGTCCTGAATTCTTAAGTCGTCTTTTTCTAAATTCCGGGAACGTTTTCGGATCTCCGGGTTTATATAAATAAACACAGGAAAGGAAATCCAGTTTGGAAAAATCCGGAAAACCCGCATACATTCTCGCCTATCTTCTTTCTCTTTCATTCCTTTCCTGCGAGAACCAAGCATCGAATAAGGTGGGTCTTACCGTATTCGGAGACGGAGTCGCATTCAATATAGATGGAGAATTGGATGCGGACAAAACCGCAAGTTGCGGAACCGCGAGTCCTTATAGCACATCGAGTACGAGTACCACCACTACTACCACAACCACTTCCAGCTCCTCCAGTCAGTATACGGTAATCAGCCGACTTTACTTTAAGTCGGGAGAATATCTTTATCTGAAATTTCTATACGATAGCAATCAAAACCAAGGCTCCATCGATTCCCAGCAAGGCTTCTCCTACTCGGGAGGCATAGGAACCATGGCTGTGGTTTCCAATTACGGGAAAATCTATTGGGGAGGTAGCGGAGTTCCAGTGGATACTAGCGTAAGCTCTTCCCAGGCGCTTTCCTATCTTACCGTAACTTTGGATCTGGTAGGAACGGCGGTATCGGGGGGTAGCACCGGACTCGCTTTGACTCAATGCTATACAGTGGATTTGATCAATTGCACTTCGGCGACATCGACGAGTATGTGCTATACCCAAGACGGCCAAACCTGCTATAATACCCAAACGGTCACGGGACCTTCGGTAACTATACAAGGAGATGTGAATTGCACGAGTAATTCCATTTCCTCCGGAAGTTCCTCTAGTTCCAGTACAACGCAATGATGATTTCTTTCGTCCAAAAACATATCCGAGGTGAAGTGTCTTGAGAAATATACAGAGTCGGCTCATTCTAATTGTTCTTCTGATTTTAGGAGGGACAGCGACCATTTTAGCGGAACCGCCTCCTCCCCCGCCGTTCGGAGGAGCGGAACCTTTCGGAATCTTCGGGCCCGGCCTTAAGGAAGAAAGATTTCTGGATAGAATTTCCCAAGACCTAGGCCTGAGCGCGGAACAACAGGAGAAAATCAAAGCAGCTAGGGAAAAAAGGAAAGCGGGCGGGCGAGCCTTGTCCGAGAAATTGACTCCTCTTCACGAAGATCTACGCAAATTACTGGAAGCGACCAAGGTGGATATGGGCGCGGTTCGGTCCAAATTGAAGCAAATCGGAGAAGTGCAGCTTGAATTAAGAATTCTGCATATAGAAGACAGATTGGAATTCGAGTCCTTCCTGACTCCGGAGCAAAAACAGAAATTATCAAAAATGCATAAGGAAAGAATACAGAGGATGCACGATAGGCGAGAACCTCCCGATCATCCTCCCCGGGACAGAGACCGAGACTGTAAGTGCCCATGACGGAAGCCGATTTAATCCAAGCGATTGAATCCAGTAAACGGACGGTATTAAAATCCATCCAAAGACATCTCATGCCCGAAATGGCCTCCTTAGCGGAGGATGTCGCTCAGGACACTTATCTTAGATACTATTTGACATTCCAATCCAAACCTCCACTGGGCATACAAGACCTGAATCGCTGGCTTTATGTGGCGGCAAGAAACGAATGCCGAAGGGCGGTAAGAAAATGGAATCGGGAAGGAAGAGCTTATTCCCGCTTCCAAACGGAATTCACCTCCTCGGGTAAAGAAGAAACGGAAAAAGAACTTTACGAAGAACCGGAAAGGGATCGAAAAGAATGGCTACAGGAGCAAATTAATCTCTTGCCATCTCCATATAAGGAAACTATGATACTTAGATTGTCCGGAGAAAAGGTGGATTCGATCGCGAAGAAACTGAATATATCCGAGGGGACGGTTAAGTCCCGGATCTCAAGGGCCAAAGAATGGCTCTCTCGCTTTACTAATATGAATAGAAAAAATCAGGAGGGGAGAAATGAAGGGTAAAAACGAATTGAATAAAACCATCGAAAGATTGATCGAAGATCCGGATTTCTCCAGACGGATCGCATCTCGCATCGTCGTCCAAGCCGCCAATCGGGAAAAAGAAAGATTCCCTTTGAAAAGCTGGCAGGCATTGGCGGCCGCGATCCTTCTGGGAATCGGTGCGACTTTTGCAACCTATCTGTTACGAACCGAAAAGGTCCAATTTTCCGATTATTCGGGACTTTCCAATCAATCCGCGAAAGCCATAGCTTCCCCCATCGAAACGGAATACGCATGGGAAGCTACGGATCTTATCATAGAAGCGTCCTTCTCGGAAAGGTAAATTAGAAATCCTTAATCTTCCGAAAGGGCGGGTAGATTTCGAAAATACTCCAGAGATTCCGGATTGATCAGGGCGTCCTGATTGGTTACGGCTTGTCCCTGCACCGTTTTTTTAACCGCAATTTCCACCTTCTTCATATTTCGGGTGTAAGGAATATCCCGAACGGCGATTATCTTAGAAGGTACGTGACGAGGAGAAACCTTCTCCTTGATTTCTTTCTTAATCTTGGATTCCAATTCCGAATTCAAATCCGATCCAGGAGTCATTTTTAGAAAGAGGACGATGCGCACGTCGTCTTTCCAATCCTGACCGATCACGACCGAATCCGCAATTTCCGGGACCGTTTCGAGCAGACTGTATAAGTCCGCGGTTCCGATTCGGACCCCACCCGGATTTAGGGTAGCATCCGATCTACCGTAAACTACCATACCTTCGTCGGACAAGATCTCGGCAAAATCGCCGTGTCTCCAAACGTCGGGATACGTATCGAAATATGCTTCCTGGTATTTTTTTCCGTCTTGATCGGACCAAAATTCCAGGGGCATGGAGGGAAAAGGTTGAACGCATACCAGCTCTCCCTTTTCTCCTCTTACGGATTTTCCGGAATCGTCGAAGATCCGCACGTCCATTCCGAGCCCCAGGCTCTGCAACTCTCCCGAATGAACAGGAATATTCGGATTTCCTAATGCAAAACATCCGTTCAAATCCGTTCCTCCCGAAATGGAAGAAAGCCTAAACTTCTTATTCCAGAATTCGTATACGTATTCGAAGCCGTAGGAAGGTAGCGGAGAACCGGTGGATAATACCGCCCGAACGGAACTTAGATCCGACTCTGGCTTAAATTTTTCCTTTTCCAAACTCAGAATGTATTTCGCTCCGACTCCGAAGATTCCTATCTTTCGATCCGAGGCGTAACGGAATAATACTCCTGGATCCGGGTGAAAAGGATTACCGTCGAAAAGATGAATCGTCGCTCCTATGGATAAGGAACTCACGAGCCAGTTCCACATCATCCAACCGCAAGTCGTATAATAAAAGATCCCCTCTCCTTCTCTTAAATCGGTGTGCAGAGCCAATTCTTTCCAGTGGTTCAGAAAAACTCCCGGGCCTTGGACCATACATTTCGGAAGTCCGGTGGTTCCGGAGGAATACATAACATAAACCGGATGATCGAAAGGCAATTGGATAAAACTAGGAAGTTTACCCGCGTGAGCCGAGATCGCATCTCGTAAGGCTATGGAATTTTTCGGAAAAGAATCCGCGAGGTCTTTACTCCGATCTTCCAAGCTGGGATATTTCGCTATCACCACCGATTTAAGCTCCGGCAATTGGGAAACGATTTCTCCTACAATCCCGGAAAGAGATATGCTCTTGCCCTTGAATTCGTAACGGTCCGTAGTCAGAAGCACGGAAGGTCGGATCTGACCGAATCGATCCAAAACTCCTTTGGACCCGAAATCGGGAGAGCAGGACGACCAGACGGCTCCAATCGTTGTGGCGGCAAGCATACCGACGACGGTGTCTGGAATATTCGGCATAAGCCCCGCTATCCTATCCCCCGGACGAATGCCCAAAGAAAGAAAGTAGGAAGAAAGTTCCCCTACTTTTCGGAATAGCTCGGAATAAGTTAGCTTTGCCTCCGCGCCGGATTCTCCTCTGTAAAAGATAGCAATTGAATCGTCCTGCTTGCGTAATAAATTCTCCGCGAAATTCAGTCTGGCTCCGGGAAAGAATCTGGAATCTTGGAAGCGTTTTCCTCGTATTAAGACATGTTCATATTTTTGGGAATGGATCACAGGAGCGTATTCCCAAATGGACGCCCAGAATTCGGGCAGGAAATCGACGGACCATTTATGCAGCTCCGAGTAGTTTTTGAAACTTTTGCCTTGGGAACGCTCTACGAATTTTTGAAAATCGGTCAGGCGGGAATTTCGAATGGATTCTTCCGAGGGGGTCCAAAGAGGTTGGTTCATATCCGGCCTTACATATTGAGAATTTTACCAGGTCGGTCAACAGTAAATTAGTTGTTAAGACGATCCGGAGTATTAGGATTTGCGAGCAGAAATACTTCGGAGAATCCGCTTGGCCGATTTCAATCATTTCAACCTTCCGACGATTCTTTTCCTATGCGCAAGCCTTCTCTACGCCTTTCACGGGTTTCTGCACCAATTGATAGTGGGAGGAGCGATCTCATCCTTCCAACATCCGGATGAAAGACAGTCCAGATTGATCCTGATGATTTGGATCGCGACCGGCGGCTTCATGAGTTTTCTAGGGCTTTTACCCTCAGTCCTTTTACTGCTATACGGAGCGGAACCCGAACCTGTAAGGGCGGTACTCTGGACGAACACTGTGGCGCTCTTATTCTTAACGGTTCATTACGTGCTATGCGGAGTCCGACATCTTCCCAAGCCATTAAGAGTCGGATTCTATTTTACGATCTTTTATGCGATCGCAAATCTTGCTTTTCTTTTCACATATCCTCGATTCTGATTTATACCTGTCTTCCAATCCGGAGGATGCGCTTCCGAATCTGAGAGGGAAGATCTAAATCCGTACCGGAACCGAATATAAAAACGAATCATAAATCCTTAATAGGCAGAAAAATCAGAATGAGCACGATCTTAGTAACCGGCGGCTCCGGATTCATCGGAAGTCACACGATCTTGAGGCTTCTAAAGGAAGGACATCGGGTAAGAACGACCGTCCGAAACACCAAAAGAGAAGAAGACGTAAAAGCCTTATTAAGACAGGGAGGCTGGGAATCCGAAGGCGGACTCTCCTTCTTTCTTGCCGATTTGGAAAAGGACGAAGGTTGGACCCAGGCTACCAAAGGCTGCGATTACGTATTGCATGTGGCTTCCCCCTTTCCTCCTTCGGTTCCGAAGCATGAAGACGAACTTATAGTCCCCGCGAGAGAAGGGACTCTGCGAGTATTGAGGGCCTCTCGGGATTCGGGAGTAAAAAGGGTGGTCATCACCTCTTCGTTTGCGGCGATCGGATACGGGCATAAGAACAAAACGAATCCATATGACGAAACGGATTGGACGAATGCAAACGGTGCGATTCCGGCTTATGTTAAATCCAAAACTCTAGCGGAAAGAGCCGCCTGGGATTTTATAAAAAGCGAAGGCAAAGGACTCGAGTTGAGTTCAGTAAACCCCGTAGGAGTGTTCGGACCCGTATTAGGACCGGATTACTCCGCGTCTATCGTGCTTGTGCAAAGACTCTTGGATGGAGCTATGCCCGGAATTCCCCAATTGTATTTCGGAGTAGTCGATGTAAGAGACGTCGTGGATTTGCATTTGAAAGCGATGACGAATCCCAAGGCGAATGGAGAACGTTTCCTCGCGGTGGCCGGAGATTTTATGACGATCCAGGAAATCGCAAGAGTACTGAAAAAAGGATTGGGAAAGAGCGCGGAGAAGGTTCCTACAAAAACCGTTCCTAATTGGTTGGTCCGAATCGTATCTTTGTGGGACCAAGGAGCGAAGCAGATTCTTCCCGAGTTAGGTAAGAAGAAGAACGGCTCGAACGAAAAGGCAAAACGAATCTTGGGTTGGTCCCCTATATCGAACGAAGAAGCGATTCTGGCAACGGCGGAAAGTCTCATCCGATTCGGACTCGTAGGAAAAAAATAGCCGAATAAGAGGCCAATCGATATCGTATAATCGTTCATCCACAGCGATTCTAAAAATCCGGAACAGAAATTCCATTCCTACTCTCAAGTCAAAAGCGCCCCCGCCCTTTATCGGGTTTCGGGGGGAGTGGCTCGTGGGAACCCGGATTTTGTTTTATCAGAAAAGCTCCCTTCCTACAACCTCAATTCAATCTTAATGCGGAATTCTCGCTCCGATTACATCATATCTTATATAAATGAGGATAACCGGAACTCATTGGTTTTCTTTCATGGAAGTCGCGGTTTTCATTTCGTTCAGAACGAGGCTTTCGAATTTAAGAGATCGACCGATGATTTTTAGCTTCCGTTGCACCCGATCAGCGCATCAAGAAATCGGTTCGAAATAAGCCAGGTTTTCGGGACCTTCATGGATCACGATCCGATCCACCTTTCCATCGGCAGCAGAAACGCTATCCTTCAATCCGTAGTAAAACCAACGGGCCATATTCTCGGAGGTAGGATTTGTAGTTTTGAAGTCCGCATGATCATTGATCAGAATGTGGTCCAGCTCACCTACTAGCTCTTTCAAGCGGTTCTTTGAGGTTAGAAAATCGAAGCTAATGCCGTCCTCTCCTATATTCTTCCTACCGGATAAATAGACTTCAACCTTGAAAGAATGCCCGTGGATAGGCTCATCCGAGCCGTCCGGGAAATACTTATATAGATAATGAGAGGATTCGAATCTTTCTTCGATCCGGATGTAGAATTTGCCGGTTTCTTGAAAAAACATGGAATTGACTTGCGCCTGGGGAGTCTATATACTGGAATCAAACCAGTACTTTAGGAGATTTTCCCCATGTCGGAAGCGGTCAAGCCAAGATTTTTTAAGGAAATGACGGTAGGAGAGGCGATCGCACTTCATCCAGAAGCAGGCCTAGTATTCTCCAGCTATCACTTAGGGGGATGCTCCCATTGTTCCATCAATGAACTCGAAACCATCGAGCAAGTTTGCATGGGCTACGGTGTAGAAGTAGAAGTACTCATCGAAAGCCTGAACAATCTGTTAGAAGACGGAGAATAATTCCCTCCCCCATAATAAAACGGAGCCGAAAGGCTCCGTTCCTCAAAGGCAAATGGACTTATCGTTTTACAAAAAAGCGATCCAGAATTGAGAAGAATTCGAAACGAATTCTAAGATGTCAGAAATAATATCTACCCGCAAAAGATAATCCTAAATCCGCACCGGTCCTTCCTAATAAAAACAGATTCAGATACACTTCGCCGTTGAATTCGAATTTCTTGTCCGGACTGAACCAGGATAATCCGAGAGGTGTACGAGCCCCGAAAGAATTCTCGTATTCTTCTCTCTGAAGAATCAATTTTCCAATTTTGTCGTTTGTCTCGTATGTTCTCTTCTCGAAGACTCCTCCTACGCCACCGTAGAGATTCCAATTTTCGGAGAATGAGTTCAGATTTAAAAGAAAGACCGCGTGAGCGTGGAATCTACCGTTGTCTCCGAAAGATATAAAGCCTATCGATCCTTCTACGGATTTTTTATCGTCGATCAAGTATTTGCCGGTCAGACCTGTCGGCCCAAAAAGAGTGATGCCCAAACCGAATTTTCCCGAGCTGGAATTTTTTGGATCCTCCGGTTTCTTTTCTTCCCCACTCAGAAGATTCACGTGCAGTAGAAACAAAAACAAGATTAAGATTCGAGTCTTCATATCTCTCCTTATTGTAGCTCCATTCCCATTTCCACACAAGGAAGATAATAAGCACAATAAGAACGTTTTGTCTCCGAATTCAACCTATTCTCCCTTTTGGGGAATATAATAATAGCGAGTCCCCGCTTTCCTAAAATAATATCGGATATCCCCGCTTCTTTTGTCGGCAGGCTTCAACCTTCTTTTAAAAGTCTCTTCCGGAATCCTAAAAGTATCGCCGAGCGCATCGCACCGGAAAAAGCGAATTCCTTCCGGATATCGTATCATCAAGAGATTTCCCGGTTCCGTCTCCCAAGCTCTCTCGTCACCTTCCCAGGAAAAATAGATGGTCCGATTAGGGAAGATCGGATATTTCTTGCCTTCATAAAGAACCTTGTCCTTATTTCGATTTACGTTTCGGAAAATCTTCTTAGGGCCGGACTTTACGATAAAGTGAACTGTTCCGCATCTAAAAGTAAGTAATAGGGGAATCCCTGCAAGAGAACCCGGCTCGGTTCCGAAGGAGAGAATGGGAGAACCGACAGGGAGAGCGTTTTCCGAAATTTTGGAAAGCTTGTCTCTCATCGCCTCATCCAAAAATTCCGAAGTATCGTCTTTACGTATCTTATCTAGTTGCCTGTAGATCCTGTCGAATTCGCTTTTCTCATATGCTTTGTTTCTTACGAATCCGTCCAATTGTCTCTTGAGGGAAGAAAGTCTGGCTCGAAAATAAGGAGTGTCGTTACGAGAAGCAACTTCGAACATCTCATCCCAAATCGTTTCCAATTCTCTCACCTCGGAATTTTGGTCGAAGGTGTTTTTCTCTACCTCCTCCAGAATATACCGAAACTTTCTTTTGAGATCGAATAAAAACCGGGAATCTTTGACTCTTTCCATGCGATGAGACGTCTTTGTAGATTATCGGCCTCTCCCGAGGCTTGCAAGAGCTATTTGCTCGAACTTCTTTCTATAGGGGTCCGGGGTGGAACCCCGGAGAAGGGGGTGGGCGAAGACCTCGGCTGAGCCCAGGGGGAAACCTTTCCCCCTTGGGAACGACCCTTAGGAAGTGAGAAGACGACCACCGCAGGTGAGTCGTGCCATCCGAGATGGCAAACGAGAAAGCCCGAGCTTCACGGAGCGTAAATGCGAAAGCACGCCAAGTTATCTTCGCAAGCGAACACTCCTTTTTACACGCGAAAGTTCTGAACGGAAATTCCGTTCCTCCGGCGTAGAATTAACGGGCCCCCGCCCAGGTTCGGGTGGAGGAGGCGGGCTTGCGGGAGAGCCCGGGGATTTGCTCTACCAGAAAAGCCCTCTTTCTCCAACCTCTATTCGCTTTTACCGCGGAATTCTTGCTCCAATTACGCGTTATCAGTTAGTTTTGGAGAAAACCTGCCTGGAATTTTTGGAGAATGCAGAAGTCTTTTTTTAGTTCGCGTGCTTTCTCATCTTAATCGAGAGAATGATTCCTACCGCAACCATCGACATGATCAAGTGAGATCCTCCGTAACTCATAAAGGAAAGAGGAATTCCCGTCACTGGCATGAGCCCGAGCACGATCCCTATATTGATCGCCATATGGTAGAATAACATCGCCACGATTCCAGAGGCTAGCAAGGATCCGAATCGATCCTTACTTTCATAACTAATTTGTAATCCTCTTAACGGTATCGAAAACAGGAAGAATAGCAACAAGATCGATCCTAAGAACCCGGTTTGTTCGGCCCAGGATGCAAAGATAAAGTCCGTACTGGCTTCCGGTACATGAGGGATTTTGCCTTCCGTCATCTCCGCATTTAAGAAACCTTTTCCGAACAATTTTCCGGAACCCACTGCAGGCTTGGAGGCTCTGAGCTGGTATCCGGCTCCTTGCTTGAATTCGTCCGGATTCAAGAAAGCGGTCAAACGGATCACCTGGTTCTCCCGGAAAGGTACGGTCTTCATGACCACGACCGCCGATACGAGACTCACCCCCAAGATTCCGAGAGGAATATAATAAGATCGTAATGTTTTCGATCCCCTTGCTATTCGGAGAAGGATCATAATGATACTAAAAATGATGAGAGTGGCACCGATCCCGATCAACAAGGCCTGGTTTGAAAGCAATTTGAATACGAAACTCGCCTCCAAATCCACTACCTGCTCCACCGCTTCTCTGAGAGAAGCCAAAGTCTTCGGAGTCAAATTCGCCCCGACCACTTCTTTTCCTTCCACCACCTGCCAGGTTTTTCCGCCCAAACGGTTCACGACGGAAAGTAAATCCGTCTTTCCGGTTCTTTGCAGAAAGGCTAAAATATCGTTCAATAAAGTGAGTTTGGAATATTCCACATACATGGGAAGTACTAGGGAAATTCCTCCGAACGTAATGAAGGAACCGATGTGAAAATAGTCGGCTCCTCCTAGGAAAAGCATCGTGAATAGGATGGGAAGAAACGACACTGCGGTTCCGAAGTCCGGCTGTATCAATATCAATGCCATGGGCAACAGAACGATTCCGAAAGGTATGACTAGAACCACGAGCTTCTTCATTTCCTTTTCTTTCAGCACAAGATACTGGCCGAGAAGAATCACCGTAGCCAACTTCGCAAACTCGGAAGCCTGTAACAGGAAAGGTCCGATCTTGATCCAGGATCTGGCTCCCCTACTTGTAGGAAGATATCCGATTCCCGGAATCAATGTAAGCACGAGAAGAAGAATCGCAAACCCGTAGATAAATAGCGCATAGGCTCCGATCAACTGGTAGTTGACACGGGATATAAACCACATGATCGCGATGCCTAATAAGAAGAATAGAAACTGTTTGAACCATTTATGGCTCATGAGCCCCACACTCGGATCGTCGAAATTATACTCCTGAGAATATAAAGTAAGAATACTACAGATCACCACCATGATCACCGAGCCGACCAGGAAGTAATCGATACGTTCTATGGATCTATCGGACATCATAGTGGATTATTATTCTCCGGTAAAATCGGTGCGCTTCCTTCTGGAAACTCCGTCGTTCTCTTAAAACTTCCCGGCGGGAAAGCGGCTCGGAACATTTCTCTGGCGACAGGCGCGGCACCGGCGGCTCCCCCCACCCCGTATTCCACGAACACCGCAACTAACACCTGTTCGCTGACGGGCGCGTTCGCAGGAGCATAACCTATAAACCAAGCGTGGTTGGATCCGGAGGCTCCCCTTCTTCTCGTTTGAGCGGTTCCGGTCTTACCCGCTATCTCGGGCAGTCCCGGTTTGTTTAGTACGAAAGCGGCAGTTCCATTCTTCACGACTAATCGTAGACCAGTCTTGATCGCTTCTATCGTGGAATTTTGGATCGGGATCTCCCTCAATTTTTGAGGTTCGGTTCGATTAATAATGGAATTATCCAAAGGATCCCGGATCTCGTTTACTATGTACGGTTGGTAAATCTGGCCTCGATTTAATAGTCCAGCATAGAATAACGCCATTCCGAGTGGGGTGACGGACATGAATCCCTGCCCTATGGAAAGGTTAATCGTATCTCCGTCGAACCATCTCGTTCCATAAGTTCTCTTCTTCCAAGCGGATGAAGGAACAAACCCGCTGATCTCTCCCGGAAGATCTATCTTGGATTTTTGATCCAATAAGAATAGTCTGGAGTAAGTCAAAATCGGATCCGATCCTAGTTTATATCCGAGGTTATAGAAATATACGGAGCAGGATTTTTGGAGAGCGTGGGCCAAATCGTTCGTACCATGCCCTCCCTTCTCCCAACAATAAAAGACCTGATCGGGAACTCCCGCAAAGGTGGACTTAAGCACATAACTTCCGTTGCAACTATAGCTTGTCTCCGGTGTGTAATCCACCTTGTGTCCGCTTTCCAAAGCGGCCATAGCAACTAACGTCTTATATGTGGACGCGGGAGGAAACTTGGACTGGATCGCTAAGTTTAGGAATCCTCCGTTGGCATCCACCCTTCTATAATGAGCGGTTCTCTCGGATCTGCTTTTCCCGGAGAGAATATTAGGATCGTAACTAGGATTCGAAGCCATGGCTAAGACTTCCCCGGTGGAAGGACGCAGTGCGATCGCGGTTCCTCTAGCTCCTTTTAAGGCCTTATAGGCGGCAAGTTGGATATCCTTGTCTATCGTAAGTACTAGATTATTTCCGGGAGTGGAATGCTCTACTACCCTTTCTTCCTCTATGTTCCCTTCGGAGCTTCTTTTTTGGATCCGGAAGCCGTCCGTCCCTCTTAGTCTGGAATCGTATTCCAATTCCAATCCGTCTTTTCCCAACCACTGGTAGGACTTGATCTCTCTGGTCAGTAGGTCCGTCTTACTCGGCTTTCCGATATAACCGGTCACATGAGCCAAAGCCGGTCCCATTTTATAGATTCTTCGGGGAGAAGGTACCAATATTACGTATTTGGAAATCGTATCGAATACGGAAATTCTTTCCTGCTGCGCCTTGCTGATAGCCTCCAAAAGTACGAAAGGCTTTTTGGATTTGATATTCTTGGAGAATTTAGGCTCCAACAAATCCTCTTCGTAGTAGGACATAGGAATGGAGAGAGTTCTTGCGAATTCCTGCAGGAAATTTCTCACTTTTGCAGGATCGTATTTGAACAATGAAGTGTTCAACACCGCATCCAAGCTGGAATAATTGGATACCAACGCCATGGAAGTTTCCGGAGTGAGAAAATTCCTATCGAACATTTCCCCTCTGGCAGCGGGAATCGTCTCGCTCTTACGTACGAATTTTTCGGCCTTTAAAGAGTTATCCGTTCCTTGCACGATCTGCAGGTTGAATAACTGTATGATGAATGCGGCAAGCGCGAATACTACAAGCCCGGAGAACATGTACAGACGAAGTCTGAAACTACGCTCCAGCCTAAACTCTGTGGCCGAAGAAGAACCGCCTCCGACCATTTACGCCTCCGCCTGCTCCAGGCGATAGAGTTTTCCGAGTATCCAGAAGAATACCGGAGCGATCAAAGCGTTGAATAAAGACGTACTAAAAATAGAGTAATTTAAATTTTCATGGAAGAATAACGTAAATAGATAATACGCCGCTATTCTGGACACCAACGTCACTGCCAAAGCGTAAAGCATGATGGAGATCTGATTTTCATGATACGCGGGTCTTGCGAATCTTCCTACGATATACCCCATAACGCAGAAGGTCAAGGAGTGGAGGCCGATCTTATAGGTCACAACTTCCCCTACGATTTCTCCGCCTAGTCCGGAATCGGAAAGTAATCCTCCGAAGAATCCTATCCAAATTCCCGCCATTGCCCCTTTTCTAAGCGCGAAGAATAGAACGAATAGAACCATAAAGTCCGGCTTGAATCCGGAAATCTCGAAGGTGTTGGTTCCGTTCAAGAAATGTGCGATGAAGATCCCCGCTCCGATGACTACGTATTCTAAGATCATCAGTTCGTTTCCTCTTCGAATCCGGCTCCACCCTCGGGCTTAGGTTTCACGGGTTTTTGTCCTTCCGGAGGTTTCACTCCGGCTCCCGGATTCGCATTCTTGGGCTCACGATCTTCTTTAGGATAATTTAATTCTCCGAAGTACGGATTCTCAATATTGATATTCTGCCCTTCCGGCCAAGTCTCCGCCCATTTTTCCGGAAGTTTCATTAGAATGGTGACGGACTCCAGCATATCGAAACGTACGAAAGGCTTCAGGAAGGCGGTTTTGAAACTTCCGTTTCTCGGTCCTTCTTCCGTAATGATTCCCACCGGGATTCCGTTCGGATAGATCCCGGAAGAACCGGAGCTGAACACGGTCTTCCCTATCTTACTCAAAGAGCCGGTATACTGGATCATCTCGGAAGGACCCATCGGATAATCTCCGAAGATCCTAGGATCGATGATGATACCGCTATCGATATAATTCATGAGAGCTTCGGTTCCTCTTCCAGAGTTTCCGGACAAGGACGCCCAAAGATTACTGTCCGGAATGGCGACCCCCATATTGAAATTCGAATTGATGAGAGGTTGGACCACGGCGGACCCCCCGGTTACCGCGATCACTTTTCCGACAAGCGCCTCTATAATCTCTCCCTTTTGATTCACCGCTCTAGCGGTCACGGGCATATAAGGTTTGATTCCCGCTTCGGAACCTTTGTCTATGATAATGGTTCTATAAATGGAATTGAGACGAACGGATAATACCTCGGCCTTCACCGTAGGATACTTTTGCAGAGTGTTGAACTTCAGTTCTCTACGGAGATTATCGTTTTCCCGGGTAAGTCTTTCCACGTCCTGGGGAAGAAGTTTGTATTCGTCTATGGCGGAAACGCATGCGTCTCTTTCCTGGCGAACCGCTTCGAAGGATTCTAATTTGGTATAAGCGCCCTTGAAGAAGGAGCCCACTCCGTCGATGGATCCGGATACGCTATCCCCCACTCTTTGGAAACTTGCGATACCTCTCACGAGAACGTTACTTTTGAACGTCAAAGACAGAAGAGAGAATACTACGCAAAAAACGAGGGAAACGGTTTCTTTGCTTTTATTAACTTGGATCCAGAGCATAGCGTTTAGGGTTCAGTGGTTAGTGAGCGGATCTTTTACTAAGCGCCAAATTCTACTTTCATGTTCCGGAAGGGAAATTCGGCGCTTACCGATCTCGCCTTCCGGGTTCGACCGATTCCGATTAACGAATTCCGGGCTTCAGGTATTTTACTTCGTCCAGGAATTTTCCGGTTCCTAAAACCACACAGGTCAAAGGGTTTTCCGCTCTGAAAACGGGAACTCCCGTCTCCTTGGAAAGATAGGTTTCCAGTCCACGAAGAAGGCAACCTCCTCCCGTCAGAACGATTCCTCTCTCTACGATATCGGAAGCGAGTTCCGGAGGAGTTCTTTCCAATACTCTCTTGATTCCGTCCAGAATTTCGTCCGTCGGTTCCTTTAGAGCCTTACGGATTTCGTTGGATTCCAGTTCCAAAGTTCTAGGAAGTCCGGAGATCGCATCCCGTCCCTTGACTTCCATGGTCTCGGTTTTCTTTTCCGGGTAAGCGTTTCCGATCGTAAGCTTGATATCTTCAGCGGTTCTTTCCCCTACGACCAGGTTGTATTGGTTCCTGAGATATTTGATGATTGCGTCGTCGAACTCGTCCCCTCCGGTCCGGATGGATTCTGCAATCACCATCCCTCCCAGTGAAATAACCGCGATCTCGGTGGTTCCACCGCCTATATCCACGATCATATTTCCCGCCGGTTCGTTGATCGGGATATTCGCTCCGATCGCGGCTGCTAAGGCCTCGTCGATAAGGAAAATTTCTCTCGCTCCTGCCTGCTCGGCGGATTCTCTTACCGCCCTTCTTTCCACCTCGGTAATCCCGGAAGGAACTCCGATCACGATTCTAGGCTTAACGAAAGTGGTCCGGTTATGGACTTTAGCTATGAAATAACGGATCATTTTTTCGACAGTTTCGAAGTCGGCGATCACACCGTCTTTCATGGGTCGAATTGCCACGATTTCGCCGGGAGTACGACCCAACATTCTCTTGGCCTCCTGGCCTACCGCAAGGACCTTTCCGGTGGCTGCATGGACCGCCACTACGGAAGGCTCAGAGAGCACAATCCCTTGACCTTTTACGTGGACGAGAGTGTTTGCGGTTCCGAGGTCGATTCCCATATCGTTGGAAAATAGTCCGTAGAGCTTATCGAATATCATTACTGTCCTTTGCTTGCCAAATAGCGGCTGATCTCTTTATATTATCTGCACAAATCCGGAAAATCCCGAGGATTTTCCAGTCGCCGATCCGATTCAATATTTCCTGCCCGATCCTTGCGGGCAATTCCAAAACGAAAAAAACGAAAAACAAATTGGAAGCTGTCCCGACCCGAAGAAACTTGGGGATCTTATGGTCCGGGAAAACACCTTAGCAGCCATCGATCTCGGTACGAATTCCTTTCATATGATCATTGTCAGGGTTCGTGAAAACGGAACCTTCGAGGCGATAGCCAGAGAAAAGGAGAACGTTCGTCTCGGCAGCGGTTTAGAAGAAGGAGGAGAAATCGACCCTCCCGCATTCAGGCGCGCCATAGAATGCCTGAAGCGATTCAAGATGCTCGCGGACAATGCAAAGGCCGAAATCAGAGCCGTAGCCACTTCCGCTATGAGAGAAGCCTCCAATAGAGTCGCTTTTCAGGAGGCCGCCTGGAAAGAAGCAGGCATCAAAATCGACGTAATCAGCGGTTACGAAGAGGCAAGGCTTATCTATTTCGGAGTCCTACAAGGCCTTCCAGTCTTCGATAAAAAGATCCTACTCATAGATATAGGCGGAGGTAGCACCGAAGTTCTGGTAGGATACAGAGGGGATATACTATTCTCCAAAAGCTTCAAATTGGGAGCCATTCGACTCACGGAAAAGTTTCTGAAATCGGATCCGTTAGATTCTTCCCAAGTGAGAAAATGCAAACTGTATGTAGAGGAAATGTTACTTCCCTTCCGTAAAGTCATTCGGGATCTAAGACCCGAAGTTGTGGTGGGGTCCTCGGGAACAGTTCAGGCCACGGCGGGAATCATCCGGGCTTTCGAAGGTGAAGTGGAAGAAGGTCCTCTAAACCATTTTACCTTTAGCGCCTCCGAATTCAGAAAGGCCAAAAACCTGATCCTGGATTCGGATAATAATAAGAAGAGAAGTAAGATCCCCGGCTTCGATTCCAAACGTTCGGACATCATCGTAGGAGGAGTCCTTATCCTGGACGAGCTCTTCCAGCAATTGGAGCTTCCCGATCTGACCGTTTCGGAACTGGCTCTTCGAGAAGGAATCATATACGATACGATACGAAAATGGGAACATTTCCAAGATCTTACCCAATCCAAGCATCTGGACGATATCCGTCAAAAATCCATCCACAATCTCCTGGTGTCTTTTACGAGGGACGAAGAATATGCAAGGCATGTGGCAAAACTCGCCTTGGATATCTTCGACCAATTGCAACCTATCCATCGTTTAGGAAAGGAAGAAAGGGAATACCTGGAAGCCTCGGCTCTTTTACACGAGGTAGGATTATTTATCTCCCATTCCGCATACCATAAACATAGCTATTATCTGATCCGAAATTCCGAGGCGATGCTGGGATTCACCTGGGGAGAAATAGAAATCATCGCACTCACTGCCAGGTATCACAGGAAAAGCGCTCCCAAATCCAAACACCGAGAATTCCAGAGAATAGGAAGCAGGGAACAGGAAATCGTGCAAAGACTTTCCGGAATCCTAAGAATAGCAAGCGCCTGCAATCGGAACCGCCAAGGATTGATCGAAACCGTGAAATGCCAGGTCCGCAAAAACCAGGCAATATTCAGCCTAATCTCCAAGTCCGGTTATGAGAAGAGTCTAGAACTCTGGGCCTGCGAAGAACAAGCGGACGCCTTCGAATCGGCTTACGGATTCGTCCCTCTTTTTCAGTAAGGACACGATCCGTTTCCTCTCCGATGATTCGAAAACAGATATTTCCTATTTTTATAATATTTCTCCTTTCTTCCGTCTTTACGAATTGCTTCACCGTCTACCCGATTCGGGAGGAAATCCTGGAGACCAAGGTTTTAGAGGAAAAAGTTTCGGATCGAAATCGAACCGAAGTCGAGATAGAATACGAAATCGCGGATAAAATTCTCGAACTCAGAATTAAGGAATTCGTAAAGAAGGAAAACCTAAAATCGCAAAAGGTCTTCCAAACCAAGAAAATCCATTACGGATATCGCAAGTCGGACGAATACAGAAGACTGGAAGGAGACGATAAGCCATGGAATCGGGACGTGCTCGGAATGTTCGCCGACCTAGCGGCAGGATTAGAATGGCTTACCATTCCTTTCAGAACATTGAGCGATATTAAAGGGGAGAATTTCGATCGAGAATCCATTCTTCTCTCCGAAAACGAAGAGATTCAAAATTCCGGGGACCTAGTGTTGGTTTTAAGAGCCGGAAATGCGGAAATCCTGGAAACTAAATTGGAATCTTCGAAAGTCGGAATTCCCTTAAGAGAAATCAAAAAGATCCTACCGAATCTGGATCGTATCGAGGCTCTAGTCTACCGCAAGAACGAAAGATTGGCTTACAAAGTGATACCGATGTTCGGCGTTTTTAAAGGAATATAGAATGATCATTTTGCTTACGATCTTAAACTATATTAGTTTGTTTGTTATCGTGATCGGTTTTACGATCTTCCCGTTCTTGCCTTTTCCTATCCTACTCTCCGTTTCCAAGTGGAGAGTCTTATTACAGCTAACTCCTTTTTTCTTTTTGAATTACATTCTACATTGGGATCGTTTGAAATTCATCCTGCTCGCCCAAATATCCTTCTTAGGTTACTTCGCCTTATTCGTCGGTTCGAACGATCTAAAGGATTATCTACGTTCCGACGCGATTCCGATCGTTCTAAAATCGGAAGATCTGGATTCCGAAAAATGGAAAGACCATAGACTCGTCACCGTTAGAAAATTCCTAAACGGAGGATCGGATCATTCCGTGATAGAATGGGAGAATTCTTATAAATCGAAAGCGATCAAGGAAAAAGGCGAGGATCTAAGCGAAGAAAGCCTGAGCAGAACCTATTATCTGGCCTTTTCGGAGAAGGAGTCCCCGTTTTTTTCAGAGGAAAGTCCCCGAGGACCGAAGCCGTCTTTTATCGTGGAAACGAAACGTTTTCGTAAATATAAGGACGTACCCGACTTGCCGATCCGAGAGAAGGAAATTACGGGTTTTATAGAAAAACAGGCCGAAGATTTATTCCCTCAAAATGTCTATGAATTACTGAAAGATAAAAGCTTCCGCTACGATATTTCCGCCTTACCGGTATTAACGGAAGGAAAAGAAAGACCTACTTTCGATTTCTCCATATTTTTGTTCTGTATCGGCTGCTTATTTGCGCCTCTCAACATATTCTCCACATGGAAATCCTTTGCAGCCGTCGACTCCACCTACCGAAAGAAATCTTCTTCGAAAAATCCGCGCGATCAGGAACCCTTACCCTAACTCCATGGGATCCCCCATAGTCATAGAGAGTCCGACTTTTTAACATTAAAAGAATTTACTTTTCGTTAAGTAGCGGCGAACAATGGATCCTTATTGTGTATACGATGGCAAACATTCTAAATATCTTATTCATAATATGTTTTATACTCGCCCTCATCGTCAGTTTTCTTTTACCGCTTATTACCGTGAGCAAGATCGCAGCCTGGAGAGTATTCGTTCAATTGACTCCGTTTGCAATTCTCAACTTCATCCAAAAATGGAAGTATCTGAAATTCGCATTCTGGTCCAATATATTTATGTTCTGTTATCTGGCGGGCATATTCGGGACTTTCAATCTGAAAGATCTCATGCTCACCCAAAAACATCCCGACCGATTGTCAGCCACAAATATCGATTTCGATTCCTCACAAGACAATCGCTTCGTGTCCGTGGAGAGTCACATCAACGGGGGAAGACATTATTCTGTATTGACATATAATGAGAGAGAAAGGGAAAAGATCGAAAAAGAAAGCGGAAACAAATTGAATCAAAAGATTGATTCCGCTTATTATTTGGCTTTTCCCGAAAGCGAACTAAAGGCCTTAAAAGAGAGGAGTGAAAATAGTCCTAAACCGAGCTTCATTGTGATGACAAAGGAATTCTCTCGGGCAGAAGACATTCCGGATTCTCCTCGCATCGAACCTAAAATTGCCGGTTTCTTACAGAAAAAGGCGAAGGATCTATATTCAGAAAAAATCTTCCAATCACTGCAAGAGTCGGTTCCGGATAGTGATATTTCCGATCTTCCCGTTATAGATAAGGATTGGGAAAGACCGGATATCGTAAGCACCGTAATTTTATTGTTAGTCGGTTTCCTCTTCTCTGTCCCGCATGTTTACTTCGTTTTCCGAGCCATTCGAACAATCCAAACCATGCCCGACACTGCAAACTAACGGACAATCTCTTGCCTCACCGTAACATCCTACGATCTCCGGCGGTTTCCGAAAGAGCCTGGCTTTTTTCCACGAGTAGTTCCGATAATTTCTTAGCTCTAGGATGATCGGGAGAGAATGTATTCGCCTCCGCAAGCAACTGAAAGGAACGTTCTAATCGATTTTTAGATGCGTACATCTCTGCAAGATGTAAAAGATTCTCCGGATCCTGAGGATTTCGCATTCTATATCTCTCGCTTAAGTCTATGGAAAGCACGATCTTTCCCGACTTACGTAGAAACTTACTTACTACGAACAAAAAATCCGTATCCGTTGGACGCCTTTGCAGGTATTTCAGTCCTAACTCTCCCGCCTTTCCGTAATTTTTTCCCGAAGAGTATTCCAAAGCCAATCTTCTACATTCCTGCAGAGAAACAGTTTTAGACGAACGACCGTCATTCTCCGAATCCTGAACGTGAATCTCGGAAGCGAGGCCCGACTTTTTAGGGGCTTCTATTCTAAGTAAGGATAAATCGTCTGTGATTTCCCCCTCCTTTCTAAGAATTTCGTAGGCAAGTTCCAAATCCGCCTTCGCCTTCTCCACAACGACCAAAAATCTACGATCGTCCGGATCGATTTCCGAATCGATCAAAAGATCATCTCTTCCATCCGAACCGGAAAGCAGTACGTCTCCCGGTTTCAATTGGAACAATTCTATATGAACGTTGCGTCCGATTCCGGAGTGTCCGATTTTAAAATATTTCTCCTTCGGCTCCAGAAAGGACGCGACTCCGTCTCGGTAGAGAACCGGAGACGGGTGCTCGCAATTGATATAGTACAAGACTCCCCGTGCCTCGTCGATGAGACCCAATACGGCGGAAGCCATTAGGGATCCGTCGAATGCTTCGAAAACTTTCTGGAGTTCCAAAAACCAATTTTTGAGCCATCTTTCCGGCCACACATTGCGATATAAAGCGGGAGTCCTTTCGATCATCGAGCGAGAAATAGACCCCAGAATGATCGCACCTACCGCTCCTTGTAGGGATTTTCCCATAGCATCCGCATTCACAAAGGCGAGATACGATTTACCTCTTAGCCGGATAGAATGCGCGATAGAAATATCCCCGCCTATCTGCCTTTCCTTCTGTTTATAATGGAATTTCTTCTTCTGAACCGTGATAGAACGTATAGAATATTCCGAATCTTGCAAGTATATGGAATGCAACGGTTCCGTCAGAAGAGAAGTTAAAAAATAATCTCCGTCTTGACCCAATTTCAAAGCTTGAATCTCGTCTAGGCTTTTGCTCAATCGGTCGGCTGTATCCTGCAATTGCCTGGTTCTTTCCGCGACTTTGGATTCCAGCCCTTCGTTTAGCATCTGGATTTCTTCATATAATCCTTTCAGTCTTTCGACTACTCTGCCGATCCTCGCTTCTTGCTTACCGAATTCGTCCAAAGAAGAAGGCAAAATCTTCAGATCGAAGTTCCCTTCTCCCACTTCCTCCAAAAAACCCGTTACGGAGGACAGGCGACTGCGGATCGCTTCGGTCACTATCCAAGCTGTAAACACCAGGGGCACGGAAAAAAGAAGAGCCATGATTCCCAAATGCAAAAGTGGATTTTCCAAACGTATTCTCCCGTCCACCGTAGCATAGAGCATATACCCTAAAAGACTGAAAGGCATGGAGATCATCGCCATCACGACCACCAAAAGTCGCTTGGAATAAGGAAAGAATAATCTAGTCTTAGCCTCGACCTCCCTGAACTTTCCCTCGTTCAACGCTGGTCTTACCGAATATTCAGTAATGAATAAATAGCTAATAAACGAAATCGGAATAATCCCTAGGCATAGGGCCGGAATCGTAGCGATCAAATTAGGCTTATACCCTAGAATTAGATATACGATCCAATGAGCAAGAAGGACACCAAATAACCATCTACCCACGATGATAAATGATTCGTAAACCGGTTGAGTGATATAGATCGATTTAGCGGAGACGAGCGATATCGGATCGACCGAACTAACGTCTTCCAAATACGCGGCTTTTTTCAAACGCACGTACCTTAAATAAAAAGCTCCGAGCAACATTGCCGTGGCCGCTATCGTAGCCGCTACTCCCATGGATAGATATTCCTCCAGGGAATAAAGGGAACCGGTAACTGCGGAAAAATATACTGCGAACGGAACAGGAACCGTATGGGTAAACAGTTCCAGCCTCCAGGTCAGGACCTGCAAAAGTCGGGATTGGGCCATTGGGATTTCTCATTTTCACTTAGAATGAAGCCAAAACTGTAGCAATCGCTACACAGATCAATATTTTATTTCGAACGGAAAGAATTTTCCAAATATTTGAAAAAATGCGGCCGAGAACGGCCGCATCGCATACCCCTTCGGAAATCTAATCCTCGTCTAGAACCGATCGAATTCCGGTCAGCACATCGTTTCCCATATACGGTTTTTGTAGGAACAAATTCACCCCTAGATCCTCCAAGGAGGATTTTATTCCAGGCTCGATGAAACCGCTGGCGAGAATGATTTTGACGGAAGAGTGAATCGCACGGATTCGCTTTACCACCTCTTCCCCTCCTAACTTGGGAAGTCCCAAATCGGTAAAAACCAAACGTATTTCGGAATGGTGGATCAGGAATTTTTCCAAACCTTCTTCCCCGTCCTTTGCAGTATGAACCTTATATCCTTTCGATTCGAGAAGTGAGAAAAGCATATCCCGCAAAAGATCCTCGTCTTCTATGAGAAGAATGACCTCATCGCCTCCGGAATCGGCTGCCCCCTCCTCCGAAAGCTGAGATTTAATCGTAAGTTCCGTCTTATCTTTTTGCACCGGTAGAAAAATGGAAAAACTGGTGCCTTCGCCTAACGCTGATTTCACCTCGATCCAACCCTTATGATTTTCTATAACGCTATAGGCGAGTGCGAGTCCCAATCCGGTTCCTTTTCCGATTTCCTTTGTGGTAAAGAAAGGTTCGAAAATCCGATTCTTAATCTTCTCGTCCATTCCGGATCCGTTATCCGTAATTCTCAGCAGTACGTAACGATCCGCCTTGCTCTTGGAATACCCGGCTTTTATTTCCCTAAAATCGGTTTCCGAAGTCTCTATCCTGAGTTTACCTCCCTTCGGCATGGCGTCTCGTGCGTTTACACATAGATTCAGGATTACCTGATGGATTTGATTCGAATCCATCTTTAATTTGGGAAGATTCTCCTTCAGATCCAGTTCCAGCACCAGATTCTTAGGAAAAGTCTGAGAAATCAATTTAACAATCTCTAATATGATATCATTCAGATGCAGGAACTCCAAGCGAAATTCCGTCTTACGGGCGAAGGTCAATAACTGACGAACAAGGGACGCCCCTCTCTCCGCCGCCTTTTGAAGCGCGAATACATGTTGAGTGAATTTTTCCGGATTCTCCCGATTTAAACTCAAGACGGAGGTATGACCCATGATGATAGAAAGAATATTATTGAAATCGTGAGCGATTCCGCTCGCAAGAGTTCCTAGACTCTCCAATTTTTGAGCTTGAATCAATTGGCTTTCCAACTCCGACTTCTTGATCTCCGCTTCCTTGAGTTGCTCTTCCTTGATCTTTTTCTCGGTAATATCCTCGGCGATTCCTGCGACTCTTACGACTTCTCCTTTTTCGTTCCTGACGGGGAAGGCGCGATCGCTGATCCAACGCAACTGTCCGTCCGGACGTATAATTCTATATTCCTCTTTGTATTCTCCATTGATCTGCTTTTCTTTAGAGTTTGTGAATACCCGGTCCCGATCGTCGGGATGAACCGATTCCAACCAAGAAATGGGATTATCGTATAGACTTTGCCTGGATCTGCCCCATATTTCCTCATATCCCCTGCTAATATAAACGATCTCATTCTTAGAGACACTGGTCATCCAAAAGACTTCACGGATCGCCTCGGTCAATTCTTCGAAGAGCTTCTCGCTCTCTTTCGTTAACGTTTCGGCTTTTATTCTCTCTTCGATTTCCATGCCGAGTTCTTCGCTACGCCTAAGAAGCTCGTAATTCTTCTCCTCCAACTTTTCCACCAATCGGTGATTGTATTGTTTCATCGGCCCCGGATCCAAAGCCAAAGCTTTAGGAGCGCGGCTAGGTCTGGGATTCTTTAAAAGCTTTTCCAAGGTTTCCTCTATGAATTTGGAAGAGGCGGGTTTCTTAATAAAAGCATCCGCCCCGAGATCGAAGGATAACTTTTCGTCGGAGGAAGACGTGTATGTTGCGGTATAGATTATGAAAGGGATGCTTTTCCATTTCTCATTCTGCTTAACGTTGGAACAAAATTGGTATCCGTCCATTTGAGGCATCAGAATGTCCGAAATGATGAGATCCACCTCCATTTTTTCCAGTATTTCCAAAGCCTCCACTCCGTTTGCAGAGGTCAGAATTTTGCGGTCTTCTCTTTCCAATTGGGCCGCAAGAAGCTTACGATTTTGAAAACTATCGTCCACAATCAGAATGATCATAAAGTATCTCCCCTTAGGAAATCGGATATCTGCTTCGTAAACTTGCGGGTGTCTATCGGTTTCGTTATATAACCGTCGCAGCCGGCAGCGTAGGCTTTTTGAGCGTCTCCCTTCATAGCGAAAGCGGTGATCGCGACGATTGGAATTCTCCTCGTTTTTTCATCCCCTTTAAATATTCGAGTCAGACTCAATCCGTCCGTCCCTGGCAACTCCAAATCCATCAGAATGAGATCGGGAAACTCAGCATAAACGGCCCCGATGGCCTCTTCCGCGTTAGTCGCTCTAGCTACGAGAAATCCTTCCATCTCTAATAATTCGCAGGCTAGTTTTAAATTCACCGGATTGTCGTCCACAACGAGAACTTTAGCGAGCATATCATCTCCCGTTCTCCGGCGTAGTTCTAGGCAAAAGTATCGTAAAAACGGAGCCTTTTCCTAATTCGCTTTCCATTTCGATCGTCCCTCCCATGAGTTCCACGATTCGTTTAGTAAGAGCTAATCCCAAGCCTGTCCCCTGGTATTGGCGATTCGCCCCGCTGTCGATCTGTTGAAATTCGACGAAAAGTTTTCCTTGGTCCTCTCTTCGTATACCGATTCCGTCGTCCTCGAATCTCATCCGGATTCGGTTATCGGCCGCCGAATCTATGAATACGCGCACATCGCCCGTATCATGACTGAACTTGACCGCATTCGATAGAATATTATAGAGAATCTGTTTGATCTTTTGGTGATCCCAGTGGACGGAATCCGCCTCGTTGGCCACCTCGACCGAAATACTTATCCTCTTCTTCTTTACGAAAGGACTAAGGACCGAAGATACTTCCTTGATAGCCGTCCTGAGGGAAAGTTCCTCTGGAAACAATTCCATCTTTCCGGATTCGACTTTCGCCAAATCCAACACGTCGTTGATCAATTTCAAAAGATGATTGGCGCTATTCAATATATCCGACAAATATTCCTTCTGTTTGGAATTCAAAGATCCCGGTCTTTCGTCAGATAAGAGTTCGGAGAATCCGATAATTCCGTTCAACGGGGTACGTAGTTCATGGGACATGTTCGCGAGAAATTCGCTTTTGAGACGGGCAGTCTCCTGGATTCTTTTATTCTGTTCTTCTAATGCTGCTCTACGAAATTCTTCCTGAGCTTTTCTTTCGGTGATATCCCGGATGGAACTGGAGACCAGGATTCCTTCCTCGGTCTCCAAAGGACTTAAGCTGATCTCCACCGGAAATTCGCTCCCGTCCTTTCTCAATCCGTACAATTCCAATCCGCTTCCCATTCCCCGCACCTTGGGATCGAAGAAAAAACCGGTGCGATTCTTGGAGTGGGTCTCGCGATAACGAACCGGAATCAAAACCTCCACGGACTTTTGTAGGAGTTCTTCTCTAGGGTATCCGAATAATTTTTCGGTCTGAGAATTGATGAGTACGATCTTTCCTTCCCGATTTACGATCACTACCGCATCGGGGGCGGATTCCAATAAGCCTCTAAACTTCGCCTCGGCCTTGATTCTTTCCCGGATATCCCGGATAGCGCTTAGGACTAGGGTAGTTTCCTCCGTTTGATAAGGGCTCAAACTGATTTCCACCGGGAATTCCGTACCGTTGGATCTCCTACCGAAAAGTTCCAAACCTACACCCATGGATCTGGTTCGGAGTTGGGAAAAATATTTGGTTCTGTGTAGGATATGATTCTCTCGGAAACGTTCTGGAAGCAGGACTTCTATCGCTTTACCTAAAAGTTCCTCCCGCTCGTATTCGAACATTCTCAACGCCTGTTCGTTTACGAAAACGATGCTTCCCGTGTCGTTCACCATCACTATGGAATCCGGTAAGGACTCTAAGATTCCCTTGAATCTGGCTTCGATCAACTTAGCGTCCCTCAAAGCTTTATTCAAAGTAATATCTCTCTTTACCAGGGAGATGAAAGATTCTCCGCTCTCTTCATTCCGAACGGACTTGGCGAGAGAATCCACAAGAACCAGGGAACCGTCCTTTCTCTTACAGGAACATTCGTAGGAGAATATTCCTTTAACTAATGTTTGGCGGATGATCTCCGCAGTATTCGTATAGAATGCGCCTTCGGGGATCAGAATCTCGTCCATCAAATGATCCTTGACTTCGGATCTCGAATAACCGAAAAGAGACTCGGCTCCTTGGTTCCAGAAACGAATCATCCCGTCCTGCGAAAGTATAATGAAAGCGTCTTGGGAATTTTCTACGATTAAGTCCGAAAACTCTCTTTCGGAAAGATTCATACGCCTGCCCTTGGATTTCCGATACTTTCGTAATATAAGGGTTCCTTAATTACGGACCAATAGACTACAGTTGGCGAATACCGAAATCAAGACAAAATTGGCATTTTGATGTCAAAAGGAAGTTTCGTCTTGAGGACAGGCGATATATGTAAATTAATTTTTGACCGGATCTTGTATAAGAGCGGAATTTAAGGAAGCTTATCCACCCAGAGAGGTCGACTCCCCACGATTTCGGAGCCTATCTTTAAAAGAAGAATATAACGACCCTCTTTCGGAAATACGGCATGAGGAATTGGGATGGTGATTTCGACCGGTTCGGCCCCGTTATTGACCCGGATATTTCCTCCCACGCCTAGGACCTTTTCGCCGGTATCCGCGTGCTCCAACTCCAGGGAAAATTCATGATCCCCCGGAGTCAGATTCGTAACGCATACATAGATCCCCCAAGGAGGAAAGACCACGGGAAATTGCTGAGCGAAGAACTTTGTGAAAGTTCCTAGGATCCCTTTTTTCCCGTTATCCTCGGTTATCACCCTATCCGCAAAGATTAGAGCGAGTAGGACCGGTTCTCCTACGTTATTCGACATCTAATCGCTTAGGCTGAATACGCGTCGGAAACGAGTTGTTCCTGCTCTTGAGCGTGAACCTTCATATGGCCCGCCGCAGGGCTTGCGGATTCTTTTCTTCCCGCGTATTTCAGTTTGGAGGAAGAAGGTAACACTTCTTCCATGCGATCCCTTACGAAAGTCCATGCACCTTGATTCTTAGGCTCTTCCTGACACCAAACGAAATTCTTGGCGTTTTTATAGGTCTTCAGAACTTCCTGAATCGCAGCACCGGGGAAAGGATACACTTGCTCGACGCGAATGAGAGCGGTGTTTTGCACTTTATTCTCGTCGCGATACTTGAGAAGATCGTAATATACCTTTCCGAAGCTGAAAATCACCTTCTCCACTTTGTCCGCTTTCAGGTCCCCCGAATCGGGAAGAACTTCGCGGAAGGCTCCCTTAAGCAGATCCTCGATCGGAGACAATGCCCCCGGAAAACGAAGAAGCGATTTAGGAGTGAAGATAATGAGAGGTTTACGGAAATTCCTGAGGATCTGTCTGCGGAGAAGGTGGAAATACTGAGCCGCATTGGTACAGTTTGCCACCTGCATATTATTATCCGCGCAGAGTTGTAGGAACCTTTCTATTCTTCCGGAACTATGCTCCGGTCCCTGCCCTTCGTATCCGTGAGGAAGAAGAACCACGAGTCCCGACATTCTCTGCCATTTCACTTCCGAGCTGGAAAGAAATTGGTCGAAAATCACCTGAGTATTATTTGCAAAGTCCCCGAACTGCGCTTCCCAAAGAACGAGAGCGCTCGGATCGGAGAGAGAATAGCCGTATTCGAAACCTAGAACGGAGAATTCGGAAAGAGAAGAATTCACCACTTCCGCCTTCGCTTGCTTCTCGGAGATATGATTGAGTCCTATATACTTGGATCCGTCGTTTATATCCACAAGAACCGCATGTCTATGGGAGAAAGTTCCCCTCTGGCTGTCCTGCCCGGAAAGACGAACTCTGAATCCGTTCTCCAGAATAGAACCGAAAGAAAGTGCCTCCGCCATTCCGTAATCCAAAGGAATCTTACCTTCCGCCATTTCCTTACGGCTTTGCAGAAGTTTTACGAGTTTGGCGTTCGGAGTGAAGCCTGCAGGAACCGTGGTAATCGCTTTAACGATCCGGTCTATTTGTTCGGCCAAGAGGGAAGTCGCCGTGCCGCTATCCAAAGGCTCTTTGGAATATTTCGCCCAAACACCTTGCATAGTATCGACTTTCATTTTAATGTCCTGCTCTTTGGCTCTTTGGAAAGAATCCTCGAGTCCTTGAGCGGAACCGTTCTTGATAAAATCCAATTCTTCGGCGCTGATATCTCCGTCCGCGATCAGCTTTCTTTCGTAGATCTGAGCGGTGGTAGGATGACTCTTAATGATGGAATACATCTTAGGCTGAGTGAATGCGGGTTCGTCCGTCTCGTTATGGCCCAATCGTCGGTAACAGATCAAATCGATGATGAAGTCTTTCTTGAACTTTTGGCGATATTCCATTCCGAGTTTTGTGACTCGATAAACGGCTTCCGGATCGTCTCCGTTCACGTGAACGATCGGGATCTGGTATCCTTTGGCCAAATCGGTGGCATATAACGTGGACCGGGACTCGTTAGGAAGAGTCGTAAACCCGATTTGGTTATTGATAACGATATGGAAGGTTCCGCCTGTCGTATACCCGTCCAGATTCATCAGGTTGATGGTCTCCGCGACCACGCCCTGACCCGCGAATGCCGCGTCCCCGTGAATGGTAATCGGCATGAACTTGGATCTGTCCTGGTCTCCGTACTGCTCTTGGCGGGCACGTACGGATCCAGTGACGACCGGATTCACCGCTTCCAAGTGGCTCGGGTTAAACGCTAAAGAAAGCTTCACTTCCTTACCGCTGGCGGTCATTTTGCTATTGGAATAACCCAAATGGTATTTTACGTCCGCGTAATTCTGAGCGCCCTTATCGGATTTTTCCTCGAACTCGGCGAATACCAAGGACGCAGGCTTCTCGATCACGTTCACTAGTACGTTCAAACGTCCCCTGTGAGCCATTCCGATCACGAGTCCGTCCATTTTGAAACGGCCGGCTTCTTCCACGATCGTATCCAGCATGGGAATCATGCTCTCTCCTCCTTCCAGGGAGAAGCGCTTCTTACCTACGTATTTCTTAGCAAGGAAGGTTTCGAGATGGTCGGCTTGGAAAAGCTTTTCGAAGACTCTAAGGCGAACGCTCTTAGGAAGAGGAGCATGGAACTCTGCGGATTCGATCTGGTTTTGGAGCCATTCTCTCTCTTCGTCGTTTACTAGATAGTATTGCTCGTAACCTACGGTGCTACAGTATGCTTTTTCAAACCAAGCCACTACGTCTTTCAGTTTCGCACGACCTAGAGAAGGATTCTGGGTGTCGACTACCGTATCCAAGTCCGTAGGAGTCAGATTTCCCAATTTAGAATCTATGAACTTGCGGTTGGGTTGGGAAATTCCGAGAGGATCCAACTTTGCAGCTAAGTGTCCTTGCCTCCGATAGGCGTTGAGAAGGTTGATGATCCCCATCTCTCTGATGGAACCCGCCTGAGCGTCGGTAAAGGAAGTAGATACGGCGCTCTTGCCGTTCCCGTTTCCGTTGGTTCCGTTCTGAGGGTAAACGCCGTTGGTTTCCACTTCTTGGAAGAAGAGGGTCCAGTCCCGGTCCAGAGAATTCGGATCCTTCTTAAACTTTTCGTAAAGTTCTTCGAGAAGCGCTCCGTTCTCTCCGTATAATGCCATGAGTTGTTCGATTTTCATTCCAGGAATCTCCCCTTAAGCGTGAATCGCCCACTTATCCACGGCCATCGCCGCTTCTTTTATGACCTCGGCCAGAGTAGGATGCGCGTGGAAAGAACGAGCTATGTCTTCCGCAGAAGCCCCGAATTCCACTGCGACCGCCAATTCTGCGATCATATCGGAGGCTCTAGGACCGAACACAAACGCTCCTAAAACCTTATCCGTTTTTTTATCCGCTAAAATTTTGACTTGGCCTTCCGCCTCGTTCATAGCCTTGGCTCTTGCGTTCGGCTTGAATAAGGATTTGCCGGTCTTGTATTCGATACCGGCGGCTTTCAATTCTTCTTCGCCTTTTCCGACCCAGGCCATTTCCGGCCAGGTATAAATGACATTGGGAACCGCAGCGTAATTCACGTGACCGGACTGTCCCGCGATCAATTCCGCCAAGGCAACGCCTTCTTCTTCGGCTTTATGAGCAAGCATCGGACCGTCGATCACGTCTCCGATCGCGTATATGCCCGGAACATTGGTTTTAAAATGAGAATCCGTTTTGATTCTCTTTCTTTCCGTTAGTTCGACCCCTGCAGTATCCAATCCGATCCCTTCTATAAAAGGACGTCTTCCTACTGCGACAAGAACCACGTCCGCATCCAATTCGGATTCTTTTCCATCCGGAGCGGCGATCTTGACTTTGGCCCCGCCTTTGGAGGCGGTAGCGCCTAGAACCTTATGCTCGAATAAGAACTGGAATCCCTGCCCCTCTAAGCTTCTTTGCAGAAGATTACCGAAGGACTTATCCGTATTGGGAAGTAATCCGGGGAGAAGTTCCACTACCGTAACTTCCGCACCGAGTCTGGACCAAACGGAACCTAATTCCAGACCGATCACTCCTGCGCCGATCACGACTAATTTTTTAGGGACGGCTCTCAGATCGATCGCATGGTCGGAAGTGATAATCGTCTTACCGTCCACGGGTAGGCTAGGAATATCTATGGGAACGGAACCAGTAGCCAAAACGATATGCTTTGCGGAAAGGACTTCCTTCTTGCCGTCGTTCAAAGCGACTTCCACTTGCCCGTCGCCGAGAAGTTTTCCAAAACCCTCGTAACGAGTGATTTTGTTCTTCTTCATAAGGTAGTCGACCCCATCGGTAACTTCTTTGACCACGTTATTCTTGCGGTCCATGAGCTTGTTCAAGTCTAGAGTGACTTTACCGACTCCGATTCCGTGATCCTGAGCCTTATGCAAGACCTTGTGGTATTCTTCCGAAGAATCCAATAGGGCCTTGGAAGGAATACAACCCACGTTCAAGCAGGTGCCTCCCAAGGTTTTTCTTTTTTCTATAATTCCGGTTTTCAGTCCGAGTTGCGCGGACCGGATCGCATTTACGTATCCCCCCGGTCCGGATCCTATAACTAATACGTCGTATTGTTCCGCCATTGAAGCCTCTAATCCTTAGACATCCAAAAGAAGGCGAGTCGGATCCTCGATCGCTTCTTTCACTTTCACCAGGAAAGTCACCGCCTCTTTTCCGTCCACGATTCGGTGGTCGTAAGATAGAGCGACATACATCATAGGACGGATCACGATTTGATCGTTAACTACGACGGCGCGTTTTACGATATTATGAAGTCCCAAAATACCGCTCTGAGGAGGGTTGAGAATAGGAGTGGACATCATGGAACCGTAGATCCCTCCGTTGGAGATAGTAAAGGTTCCGCCTTCCATATCGGAAAGGTCGATTTTTCCGTCCTTCACCTTATTGGCGAGTCTCACGATCTCAGATTCGATCTGCGCGAAGGAAAGAAGATCCGCATCCCTAACAATAGGAACCACGAGTCCTTTGGGTCCGCCCACCGCGACGCCTATATCGTAATAATTCTTATAAACGATATCCGTGCCTCGGATTTCGGCGTTGATCGCAGGGACATGTTTAAGAGCCCCGATCACAGCCTTGGTGAAAAAGCTCATGAAGCCTAAGCCCACATTATGAGCGTCCTTAAACTTATCCTTGTACTTATTGCGTAGATCCATGACCGCACCCATGTCCACTTCGTTGAAAGTGGTAAGGTGAGCCGCATTATGCTGTGCCGAGACCAAGCGATTGGCGATGGTCTGGCGGAGTTTGGTCATAGGGACGACGTTTTCTCTCGGAAGATCTCCACGAGAAGCGGCAGGAATCGCTTTCGGAATTTCCGGACTAGGAGCCGACTTAGCCGGAGCGGAAGAAGTCGCAGTTGCCGATTGCTTATTAGCGATCGCGCTGAGTACGTCTTCTTTCGTGATTTGTCCGTTTTTGCCGGTGCCGGAAATGGACACCGGATTTAGACCGTTATCGTCTATCAGTTTGCGAACGGCGGGAGGAAGAGTATCGTTCTGTACTCCGGCGCTTGCGGTAGTTGGTGCTGTAGTATTGGTTGGAGAAGGAGTGCTTGCGGTAGGAGTGCTTTTTGCGGAGGCGGAAGGATCGATGAGTCCGATCACTTCTTTGATCTTGACCGTCTCCCCCGGCTTCTTGTTTATTTTTTGGAGAACACCCGCCGAGGGGGCCGGTACCTCCATGGTCACCTTATCGGTTTCCAATTCCACCAGGACCTCGTCCTGTTCTACTCGTTCGCCTTCTTTTTTAACCCAGTTTGCTATTGTTGCTTCCGTAATGGATTCGCCCATTTCGGGAACCTTGATCTCTATCGACATCTTGATCCTACGGAGGTCGGTGTATACGTCCCATTCCGGGACCGCCTCCATTTCACTTTCGAAAAGCGGAAATATTCTGTAAAGCCGTTCTTGGCAAAACCGTGTTTTAGGCAATTTTTAGGAAAAATATAAGGGATGCGGAGGCCTCCAATTTGCGATAAATTCTCGCTTCCACAGGAGAATTTTTTCGAACATAATTCTCCCGTTTCGTCCACCGAATCCGGCTTTCAGCCGACCCTTTTCTGTAGAACTTTGGAACTCTTCTCAGGATATATTTTCGAAGTCTTCCGGACTAATTCTTGCCTGCCTTAAAATACTTCGTAAAGTACCGACCGGTATCTCTCCATGGTTCGGACAATGACCGTCAATAATCCATCCGGCGAAGATTTGGAGAATTTGACATGGCTTCCTCGTTGAGAAATTTGTCTAAATCCGATTTTTTCCAGCTTTCTTTTTACTTCCCGATAAGTCGCGGTACTAAGCGACACTGATATTAATCCGTTTTCGGTTTGAATTTGCGATCCGTCTTTCCGATTTCTTCGTCGCTGATCTGGTATTCTTGCTGCAAGAATTCTCGGAAATCGATGGAGCGATGGTGGTCTCGGTCTCCGTCGCATTGCCTATTGCCCGCTACCGCCTTAGTGACGCCCGCAACCGTGATCGGTTTCAAGGTCAGGTTCTGGGTCATAGGACAAACCCCCGGTTTAGGAGAGAGTCCGTTATAGGCGCAAGTGCCTCCGTTCTGCACTTCATCCGGCATCGGATCCTGGCCGTGCTCGTCTACGAATTCCGGATAATTCTCTCCGTTATAGAATCTGCGGTACATTTTTCCCCAAATAGGGACGGCGAGAATGGCTGCCGCCTGTCCTCTTCCGAGAGAAAGGGAACTCTTATCGAATCCCATCCAAATAACCGTGGTTAGCTTAGGATCGAATCCGCAATACCAAGCGTTCGTGAAGGAAGAAGTGGTTCCAGTCTTTCCCGCGGCGATTCCTTTATAATTACCGTATTCGGGACTATGCAAACCTTGGGCGGCGGTTCCTCCCATAGCAACCATGGTCAACATCTTTCGAAGAATATACGCGGTTCCTTCGCTGATGATTTGGATGGAGCCGTCCTCTCTTTCATGATCCAGCTCCTCTCTCGCCTTAGCTTCTTCGTTATAGATTACGTTTCCGGATTGATCGATTACGTAACGAACGGAGATAGGGATCACATTCCTTCCCTTATTCGCGATGATGGAATAACCTACCGCCATCTCGTAAGGAGAAAGTTCCGCGATCCCGAGCGCCAAAGCGGGGCTTGCAGGAAAACGATTCGGATTTGCTTTAGTTAAGCGGGAAGCGAAATCGATAACCGCATCCGCTCCGGTTCTTAAGAATAATTGCACAGAAACGATATTGAGGGACATGGAAAGAGCCCTAGATAAAGGAACCATCCCTTGGAATTCTCCGTCAAAATCCTGAGGCGACCAACCCTCTCCTTCTTCCGTGAGAGTGGTCAAAGGAGCGTCCATGATTCCGGTTCCGGATCCTACGATTCGTTCCGCTATCGCCGCTCCGTAAACGAAAGGCTTAAAGGCGGAACCGGTCTGTCTTCTGGCCTGGACCGCTCGGTTGTATTGGTTCTTAGGAGTGAATTCGTAACCGCCCACCATGGTTTGGATATAACCGTTGGTATGATCGATCGTAATCGCGGCTCCTTCCACGTGGAGGTTCTTTCCGAAAACGGCGGATCTTTTTTGGAATTCGGTGAATGCCGCAGATTCGTTGTCCGCAGGAGTGAGTAGACTCAACACATCCGCCGCATCTATAAGCTCTTTTTCCAAGGCTACCCGGAAGTTAGCCTTATCGTCCAATCGACTCACGAAAGGAAGAGCGACGGGGAAAAGAGATCCGATGAAATTGTACAGACCCACAAGACTCCTGTCCGCGCCGCCGGCGTAATTTACGGTGACTCCGGAAACCAGATCGTCGTGTTTTTTGAGGGCCTTGCGAAGTTCTTCCTGGGCGATTTCCTGTTTGCGGATATCCAGAGTGGTGTAGATTTTCAGACCTCCGTTATAGAGTCTGTCTTCTCCCAATTCTTTTAATAATCTCTGTCTTACGAACTCGGTGAAATGCGGGGCCCGGTTCAACTTGGTTCCCCAGGTGGACTGGGAAGGGGACTGGGTGATGACCACAGGCCAATACTTTTCCCAAAAATCGTCATGAATCACTTGGACCTTATCTTCCGGAACGAATCCCTGTCCCGCCATAAGCTTGAGCACTTCCAAATGAGCGCGCTTAGCGGCCCCCGGATTCTTATAAGGAGAATATTCCACGGGGGCCTTGGGCAATCTAGCGAGAAGAGCGGCCTCAGCCACATCCAAATCCGAGACGTCCTTATGGAAATAAACATCGGCCGCGGAAGCAAGCCCCGTGGTTCCGTGCCCTAAGTATATTAAGTTAAAATAAATCTCTAAAATTTCTTCTTTGGAATATTCCTGCTCGATCTGAAGAGTGAATAGTGCCTCTACGAATTTACGTATAAAGGATTTCTTCCTGTTGTTCAGGACCGTCTTGGCCAATTGCTGGGTCAGGGTGGAACCGCCCTGCTTGATCTTGAAAGAGATCGCATTTACGATTGCGGCCCGAGCGATGGCCGAGAAATCGATCCCGAAGTGGTTGAAAAAGTTATTGTCCTCTACCGAAAGAAAGGCTTGGACCACATGAGGAGGAATATCCTGGTATTTGAGAAGCTGTTGCTTGTGTCTGTATAATTCCGCAAACACAACTCCCTGGTTATCGTAAAGCCTGGTAGGGGTCGTGGGCTGGTAGGAAGCTAACATGGCAAGCTCTCCCCCCTCGTCCACCTCGGAAATAATATATCCGAAGAACAGTCCTCCCAAGAGTGCGAAGGCCAGAAGTGTTTTGGTGGCCCAGTGGATTCCGTCGCTATATACTTTCATATGAGTTCGAATTTCGTTCCTTCTCTCGCAAGGATAATGGATAGGTCCTTGGCTCCAAGATTTTCAGCATGGGTTTTGGCGTCATCCAAGATGATGGCTAAAATTTCGTCGGAATACGCGGGTTCGTGGTGGGTCAGGGCCAGGGTCCGGATTTCCCAGGTGGCGGCGCAGTTGACCGCCATCGTGTAGGAAGTATGTCCCCAATCGAATTTCTGGAAGGATTCGTCCAAGGTGTACTGGGCGTCCATTACCAGAAGGTCCGCTCCTTGGAAGAACGGCTTTTGCTCCGCGACCACAGGCAGATCCTCCCCCGTATACTCCGCGTCCGTGGCGAAAATAAAACTCTTACCGTTTTCGGTGAATTTGTAGGCGATCGAGCCTCCGGGATGTTTCAGCGGAAGCCATTCCACTTTCACACCTCCGATTTCCACATTCTCCCCTTTTTGCAAGCGGTGGAAATTTCTCTGGGATCCGAATTTGTCGAAATGAATGGGGAAGAAGCGAGGGTCTTGTTGGTAGGATAATCTTTCCTGCAAATCGTCCAAAGGAGAATGGAATATGAACTTATTTCCCGGAATATAGAGAGGTTTGAAAAAGGGAATCCCGTGTATATGATCCCAATGCGTATGGGTGAAAAAAATGGAAAGCTCTCCCTTTCCCTTTCCGAACACATCGTTAATGTATTCCTCTCCTAAGACTCGGGCCCCGGTCCCCAGATCCACTACGATTTCCGCTCCGGACTTGGCCCGGATCCTCACGCAGGTGGTATTTCCACCCACCACATAATTCAAGGGTTCCGGTAAGGTTTCGATCCATTCTTCCGGAGAAGAGAAAGCCCTTCCCTCCGATTTAGCCGCCAGGCGTAAGACGGAAATTAGTTTTTCCCTATATTCCTGGGTGGAAAGGGGGGATGGGATGGAACCTCTGACACCGTATAAATGGATTTCCATTCTATAGGAACATGTACTATAATCCTCCGTTACTGTCAAAGGAAACAAAATTCGGGATTTGGGTTGTCGTTCGAAAGGAAGGAATAAAACTAGGGGGCATATGGCTTCTTTCTCCGGCGGATTCGGAATCCAGACTACCGAAGTGGTTCGCAAACTCCTCTTTTTGTATATAGGCGTTTTTATCCTCGAATTTATCCTAAAATTCGCCTACCCCCCGCTTTTAATCAATATTCTAACGTTCGTAGGACTCTCTCCCGGTCTTGTCCTGGATCATTTCTTCGTTTGGCAGATACTAACGTATAATATTCTCCACGATCCGAATTCCATTCTTCATATTCTTTTTCAGATGCTCGCTCTTTGGATGTTCGGATCCTCCCTGGAAGCGCATTGGGGAACCAGAAATTTCGTAAAGTATTACCTTTTCTGCGTATTCGGAGGCGGGATCCTCCCTATTCTCACTCATGTAGCCGGATTCCATTCCGCAGGAGTGATCGGAACTTCCGCAGCCGTAGGAGGAATGATCATCGCCTACGGACTCATATGGCCCAATCGAGAATTGCTCATTTTCGGGCTGTTCCCCATGAAAGCTAAATATTACTCCATCCTATTTCTTGTGATCTTAGGATTCGTATCCCTGTCCAGCGGGGTTCCGGTTTCCTCCGAAATCGGAGGAGCTCTGTTCGGAATTCTATATTTTATATATTACACCAAGATAAAATATCGTTTCGGGATCAGTTTACCTTCCTTCTCCTTTTCCCGCTGGAGACAGAAAAGAAAAATGAACCGCTGGCAGGACGAGATGAAAAATCGTGAAAAAGCCAAGGAGGAAGTGGATCGGCTATTGGAGAAGATCTCGAAAGAAGGAATCAATTCCCTCAATCGAAAGGAAAAGAAATTCTTAAAGGAAGCCTCCGCAAAATATTACGACGCGCAACAGCATTAAGGAAAGAAATGCTGATAGCCTATCTTAAACCCTTGGTCATAAGTATTCTTTTCTCTCATTCCGATCAGCCCTCCTAATACGAAACGACCGTTCTCACCGAGAGGGATCTGGACTCCCGGATGCAAATTGAAAGAGTCCGATCTCGCCGAAACCGTGTCCTCCACCGCCATTCTATAAGTGGTCTCCATGAGTAGAATTAGACCGATCTCCGTTTCATACGATAAGGTTCCTCCCGCCTCCATATAACGATAATGTTTTTCCTGGATAGGCTCTTTCCATTGGGAATCCCTTTCCCTTTCATAAAGGGCGTAGGCCTGGAATTTCCATCTTCCAAAATCCAAGCCGAATCCCAATAGGGGACGAGCGAGAAGAAAGTCCGGATTTCTTTCCCCCATCCCGGGCTCGGAAACGGACGGACCGAAAACGCTCACACCCGCACCTAAGGAGAATATACCGAATTTATAATACGTTTTCATACCGGCCTTCCACCGATCCCAACCGCTCCAAGAGGTGGACTGGGTGAAATATTGATCGACATAGCCGTATCCTGCGGTAACGGAGAAATAATTCCCCAATTTCATCTCCGCATCCAGGGAAATCTTTCGATTCCTACCGTAGTCCGAAGAATCCCTGTAATCCTTCGCTTCTCCGGAGATATAAACTGCGTTATAAACTCCCAGCGATTGCCCCCAGATCGGATACGGCAAGGTCTTACTCTGAGCCCCCAAAGAGGAGAAGAAGGTCAGGATTCCCAGAATAAAAAGAATTCGAATCTTTCTATATAAGGATTTCATACTATAATAGCTCCAACCAGAATTCGGGAAGAGTCGCTTTCAAGTATTTGGAAACCCTATCCGAAAGGACCCTATAGCCCTCGGGAGTCAAATGACCGCCGTCCAAAAGCATTTCCGGATGAATCAGATCCTCCGGATCTATTCTGGGCAAAAAATTCGCCTTCCTCTTCATCTCGATATTGATCATGGAAGCGGCTTGAACCGGCCAGGGAGGTTCCACTCTCCATACATTCAGAAGAATGAGATAATCACATTTGGATCCCAGGATCTGAATCGTGCGGAGCTGCCTCTCCACGGTTTCATCCACTTCTTCTTGCGTGGGTTCAAAATTATTCAGGAAATCGTTGATACCGCCGTTCAACATACAGGCTCGGTAATGATTGTCCTCGTTCTTTGCCGCCTCCTGAATGGCAACGGTGGAACGGACCGGAAAAGCGATCTTTACCGCTTCGAAATCCGAAAACTGTTCCTCCACGGGCCAGAACGCCGAAATGCTATCTCCGAATAACGCAAAGGTAGGGCGAACAGGAAGCTTCTTCTTCCCCTCTCCGTCTTGGGTGCAGGAAATCAAAAAGACCAAAAACCATCCGATTAAGACCGCTCGAATTAATGCATAGGCCCGACCTCTTTCCAAAAAAGGCGACCTCGGTATATTCCCTTTTTGTAAATAAATTATATTCATTTTCTCTAATGCTCTACAAATTAGGACACAAAATATACGGAAAATGTTTCCGTTTTTTCTAAAGCGAGAAATAGGCAAGCCTTCGATCTAAAAAATGAAATACGGTCTACGTGAAACGGAGTCCCTTAAGATATAATATTATATTTACGTAATATAATAGCCGAAAAGGCGACCGCGTGCCACTTGACGGAAAGTCATAAAACTCGCTGCAACGAGGTCTAAAACCCATGGACGTATCGGAGGGTCTCGTCCAGATTGGTACCGAAAGATGCGAACCTTCCTTCTAGACCAAAAGGCAATCCGAACTCCTTATTATAATCTGGCCTTGGAAGAAGCCTTAGCCACTCAGTTGGTAAAGTTCGGCTTAAGAGGCGGCCTTAGATTTTGGGAGGGACCTAGATCCATTATCCTGGGTCTTTCCGAAAAACCGGAAAGAACGGCCGGGCCAAGTAACATGGAATCTTTTCTAAAAAGATTTTCCGGATCCTCTCTGCCGCTCAAACCTTCCTCGGAAGATCCACCTTATATAGCTCGGAGAGCCAGCGGAGGAGGAACCGTCGTCCACGAACCCGGATGGAATCTGAACTTCAGTTTATTCGTTTCCTTAAAGGAGAAACCGGAACTTTATCCCGTAGGAACTTCTTATAAGATATTCTTGGATCTGGTTTCCAAGGCCTTGGGTAGGCAAGGCTTGCCGGCAAGATGCAAGGGTAAATCGGATCTAGCCTTGGATACCGGAGATACGGATTGGAAAAAGATCTCCGGAAACGCTCAATTCAGAAAGAAGGACTGCATCGTGCAGCATGGAACCTTGATCCTGGATCCGAGACTGATCCCTTTGGTCTCCGATCTACTCCCCCATCCGCCGGAAGAACCGGAATACAGACAAGGAAGATCCCATTCCAGTTTCGTAACCTCCCTTCCTTCCGGCTTTTCCGTCCCAAAATTCAAGGAAGACCTTTCCCTTTTATTTGCGGATTATCTGGGGGTCGGAAACATGGACACGAGGGCTGATCGATCCTATTCGAGAGCGGTTTTCCA
Source organism: Leptospira wolffii serovar Khorat str. Khorat-H2 (assembly GCF_000306115.2). Lineage (NCBI taxonomy): Bacteria > Pseudomonadati > Spirochaetota > Leptospiria > Leptospirales > Leptospiraceae > Leptospira > Leptospira wolffii. The sequence continues at coordinate 509,619 of NZ_AKWX02000023.1, read as the reverse complement.
GGAAGCCGAACGACTCAGAAAGGAAAAATACTCCAGTCTGACTTATATACTGGGAGGGTAAAAACTCCCGGAACCAGAGCCGAGGAAATCATGAAATACCTTCCCCAACAAGATCCGGAAATTTGGAAAGCGCTGAAAGCCGAGGACGAACGCCAGGAAAACAATCTGGAGATGATCGCGTCCGAAAATTTCGTGTCCAGAGCGGTATTGGAAGCCTACACTTCCACCCTAACCAATAAGTATGCGGAAGGATATCCCGGTAAAAGATATTATAACGGATGCGTGAACGCGGACGCGGTCGAGTCCCTCGCGATCGAGAGAGCCAAAAAATTATTCGGAGCAGAATACGCTAACGTGCAGCCCCACTCGGGAGCTCAGGCAAATATGGCCGTGTTTTTGGCGACCATGGAACCGGGAGATTCCTTCTTGGGAATGAATCTGGCCCACGGAGGACACCTGACTCACGGATCTCCTGTAAATATCAGCGGGCGTTATTATAAGCCGGTTCCCTACGGAGTGGATCCGGAGACGGAAACGATAGATTACGACGCTCTGGCTTCTCTGGCAAAAGAACATAAACCGAAGCTGATCGTAGCCGGAGCTTCCGCTTACGCAAGAATCATAGATTTCGATAAATTCGCCCAGATCGCTCGGGATGTGGGTGCCAAACTCATGGCGGATATCGCTCATATCTCCGGACTCGTATCCACCGGATACCATCCTTCTCCGATCGGCAGCTTCGACTTCGTAACGACTACGACTCATAAAACGCTACGAGGACCTAGAGGAGGGTTAATCCTTTCTACATTAGAAAATGAGAAAGTGCTAAACTCCAGAGTGTTTCCGGGAATCCAAGGCGGTCCGCTTATGCATGTAATCGCGGCAAAAGCGGTGGCTTTCGGAGAAGCCTTAAATCCCGATTATAAGAAATATATAGAGACGGTACTTGCAAACGCAAAGACTCTTGCGGAAGTCCTAGTAAAAAGAGGATTCCGAGTCGTGAGCGGAGGAACCGATAATCACTTAGTACTCTTGGATGTATCCGTAAAAGGACTTACCGGAGCCAAGGCCGCTGACGGACTCGACGAAGTGGGAGTGACCGTGAACAAGAACGCGATTCCCTTCGATAAGAATCCCCCTGCGGTCGCTTCCGGAATCAGATTGGGAACTCCCGCCTTGACCACCAGAGGACTTAAACCTTCCGATATCGAAAAAGTGGGAAATCTCATCGCGGATTTCTTGGACAATCCCGACGACGAAAAGACCAAGGAAAAAGTCCGAGGCGGAGTCAAAGAAATCACGCAACAATTCCCGATGGATCGTTTCCGTCTGGATTGATCCGTATTCTTCCCGGAGGAGCTCTTTCCTCCGGGCCCATTCATTCATTATAAATTTTTTATAAATATTGCCGACTCCCGCTTTCGCGGGACCGGGCTGCTACGGGTTCGCTATCGCTCATCCCCTCGCAAGAACTAAAAGAGAAAAATCGGGAATACCAAAACGCTCGGGGACTAAAGCCCTACGCATCCCTGTCGGGGTTTTGGATCCGAAAGAATTTTAGGAAATCCTAATTTTTCGAACGAATCGAAATCAAAGAATACCTCGGATCTCCAGAACGATCAGAATCACGGATGAGGCGAATCCTAACAGGAAACAACGGTAACTCCAGCGCAAATATCTGTATTTCGTCAGATATAATGATTTTCCCATTTGGTATAAATCTCTGCTCAATGCCTCGTATACGGAAGCGTCCTCCTCGGCTATACTTGCGAGTTTCCCTAAGAACTCCGCCTCGGATTGAGTGGCGAAATTTCCGAAGAAAAGAGGATTCGCTTTCCCGTTCTTTTTCTGTTTGAATGTGGGCATAACCGCGAAGATCGCAAGAGTCGCTGCGATGACTATAAACACCATCAGCGTCAGGAGTCCCATACGATATATGGGTTTTTGCACATAGCCTAAGGAAAGAGAAAGCATAACGAAAGAGGCTGCAATCAGGATATTCGCTTTCTGGTCCGCCATCTGGCTTAGCTGCGAATGGTGCTGGTGAACGGTTCTAAAAAGATAATCTACCGAACCACGGGCACGAACATTTTTGAATAACTCGGATTCCATTTCCACCAAGGACCGTCGAGCGATGGGTTTCTACAAGACATAATTTCAAAATAAATCGAGGAACTCCTACAACCAATTCACTTTACAAAATTTAACCCATCATATATACAGTATATATGTATTTACGTCCCCCGCACGGTCTCCAAGAAGCTCTCTATAGACCGGTTCTGGCCTGGGATCGGCAGGGCTTAGGGCTTCTTACCGGAAAGGAAGGAATCTATAGACTGGCGTTGAGGTGGGAATATGCATTTGCCGTTTCCGGATTCCAGGTCTTCAACTTGGATTGCGCTATCCGTTTTAATCCTTTTATCATTACGGAAGAAACAAGAAGGAGGCGAGTCTCTCCCGAAGCCTTATTGGAAAAGATACTGATCCAAAGGGCCTTTACTCCTTACCAGATCCTGGATTCCCTAAAGGAGATCTCCCGATCCATACGGGCCAATACCGTATATTTTCTACTGGCTCCTTGCAAACAATTCTTCGATGGAGACGTGCAGGAGGAAGAAGGCAGATATCTTCTGGAAAAATTGATCTTAATTCTGGGACTCATGCAATCCCAAAGAATCCCTTTGATCGTGGTGGAATCCACAAAATATTCTCATCCAAGCTTCCAAGCGATCTTCCCGAAACTCTTGGGTCTTGCGGAGGATTTATGGGAACTAAAAAACGTAGAGGGACATTCCTATTTGAAAATTAGAAAAACGAAAAGTATGCCATCCATTTCCGACGGGAGTTGAAACCATGGGCAGAACAGTTATACCTTACTCCAGGCAAATGCAATACGTGGAATCCAGCCTGGGGCAATTCAGAAGAGGGTTGCGTAAACCGGATCAGGAAGTCTTCGACGAATTGATGCGCACGGCTAGGCTACAAGTACAGGCGGGAGTCATGGCTTCATCTCCCTATCCGATCGATACGATGTTAGTCACGATGATGATTGATTTAAAAAAGGAAATCTCTCGGTTACAAAAGGAGTTGGAAAACCTGAGAGACTCCCGGTGAATCTCAAAACGATCTCCGGCCATCTATTCGACGTGTATCACGCCGAAGACTTGGTGTACGTATGGATTAAGGACGAGGAAGGAAAGCCTTCCCTCTTTTTCGATCGTTTCCAACCGGTCATCTACGCAAGAGGAGAAGAATCCATCCTCAAAAAAATGATTCTAAGGTTATTGGAATTGGACGCTATCGAAGGAGTCCCCGTATACGAATATAGAAAATTATTCTACGAAAACATAGATGTGCCGGTAATGAAATTCATAATCAGTCGACCGTCCATTCTTCCCAAAATCAGTAAAAAACTCTACGCATTGTACGGAAAATTCGACATTTATCATTCCGATCTGGATCTTCCCACAAGCTATATGTTCCAAAAACGAGTCTTTCCTTTATGCAAACTGGAACTGGAGTATATCGAGGATCCAGGAGGAAAGAGAATCCAAAATATACGAGCCATCGATTCTCCCTCCGACATGGATTACGAAGTCCCGAGTTTCGAAATCATGCGATTGGACCTAAAAAAAAGCCACAGAATCCCCATGGAGTCGAATCATCTGGTCGTGAGAACCAAATCGGACTATTTCGAGATTTCCGGAAAGGAACCGAGAAAACTATTAGAAAAACTAGATATGCTTCTGAAAGCGGAGGATCCGGACATTCTATTGACCATGCACGGAGATCAGGTCATCCTCCCATATATACTCTCCCAGGCGCAAAAAACAGGCATCCTTCCCGCTTTAGATAGGGACAGATTCGCTCCGGTTCGTAGGAATATCACAAGCAAAGGAACTAGTTACTTCACCTACGGCAATATCGTATTCCGGGCTCCGTCTTATCCTCTATTCGGAAGATGGCATATCGATTCCAAAAATAGTTTCGTATATAAAGAGGCCGATCTCGTGGGAGTGATAGAGCTCGCGAGACTCTCCCGGTTACCCATGCAAAAAATGGCAAGAGCTTCCACGGGCAAGGCGCTCACCTATATAGAAACAGATGTGGCGCTTAGAAACGGTTATCTAGTTCCCTGGCAAAAAAGCGCAGTGGAGGCTCCGAAGACCGCCCTCCAACTTTTAGAAGCCGATAAAGGAGGATTGGTTTTCCAACCGGATATCAGCGACGGCAAGACCGCCGAAAATGTGGCCCAATTGGATTTTGCTCAAATGTATCCGAGCATCATGGCTCAGCATAATATTTCTCCCGAATGCGTTAACTGTCTTTGTTGCGAATCCGATCCGAACACCCCCAAGGCCCCGGATATAGGATATCGCATATGCAATAAACGCAAAGGTGTAGTTTCGGAAGCCTTGGAGCACGTATTAGAAAGAAGAGCCTATTATAAAAAACAGACAAAGACAGCAACGGGGCAAAAGCTCGAGGACTACAAGGCCAAACAAGCCAGTTTAAAATGGATGCTCGTGACCTCTTTCGGATATCTAGGCTATCGAAACGCCAAATTCGGAAGATTGGAAAGCCATGAAAGCGTAAACGCCTTCGGCAGGGAAAAACTCCTAATCGCAAAGGAGACCGCCGAGGAGTTCGGATACGATTTCGTTCATGCCATCACGGATAGCATCTTCATTAAAAAACCGGATTCTTCTCCCTTACTGGAGACCGAATTAGAACCGCTTTGTACGGAGATATTCAACAGAACCAAGATCGTCATGGAGGTGGACGGAATTTATACCTGGCTGCTCTTTCCTCCTTCTAGCCAGGACAAAGAGATGCCCGTAGCGAATCGTTATATGGGGCGTTTCCAAAACGGAAAATTGAAATGTAGAGGGATCAACGCAAGAAGAAAGGACCTCCCCCGTTTTATCAGAGAGGCTCAGGACGAGATGTTGGAATGGATGAGAGGAAAAGTCACCATAAAAGACCTGAAAGAGGGAGAAGCAGAGATCTTAAACATATACGGAAAATACGATTCCTTAGTATCTCAAAAAAAGATCCCTTGGGAAGACTTATTATTGCTCAAATCCAGTTCCAAGGAATTGGAAGAATACGAAGTGATGGGGGCCACCGCCCTATCCATGTTGAAACTGCAGGATATGGGTATGGAAGTACAGGCGGGAGAAAAGTTACGGTATATAGTAGTCAATCGTAAGGCAAAAACCAAAGACAGAAGGTATATGCCGGAAGAGGAATTACAACTCCATCCGGATCGAGAGCAAATAGATATAGAATATTATAGAAAACTACTACTTTCCGCTTTTCGGGAAGTCTGGGCCGAATTTGCCTCCTTCCGGGATTTCGACGCATTGATAGATCCCCAAGGCAGATTCGATTTTTGATTCCGATTCGTCGGTTAGAGTGCTCCCTTACTCAACAGATCCAAATTCTTAATGTATCTCTCCCTTTCTCCCGGTTGATCGGATTTACTCTTAAATTCCAGACCTATCATTAAGTGTTCATTCTCGTCCTTACTCCACCATTTGATCGTACCGGAAACGGTAAGGGGTGCCTGCATCCGAAAGAGCACGTCAAAAACGAAATCGTTATGCTTAGGAAGAGTCTCGATCAGATTCGGATCATGAATCTTAATCCTAATTCCCTTTTGGGAAGCGTCCAAAACCCTGAATCTTTCGGCGGTCTTCATAGTATTGGATTCCTTGATCCTATCCACTACTTCCTTGGAGAGTCTCCCTAATTCGGCGAGATATTCTCCCGTAAGATTCTTATCCCGACTTTGGATCCAAATATACCCGATCGGTATAGGCTCGTTATCGTGATTCGTATAAATGATCGGACGTATCAGTTCGGATAGGATCTTTTGGTCCTTAAATTTGCGGATCATTCCGGGAATGTCGTCGTCGATGTCCTTGGAATAATCCAACCGGTCCGGTTGAGAAGAGGCACCGTAAGATTCCGGAACCTGAGCATTCTCTAATAGCAAAGATTTCCTCGTTCTCTTGACGATCTCGAATTTTCTCTCCATACCGGGTTTGAAAGCGTCGATCACTATATTATCCTGACTGCTTTTTTTTAACCGGTTTTTATAATCCTCGAAGTTTACCTTCACCAGAGTAGGAATATTGAACATATTCGCCTCGATGATCGTCTTGGAGGAAACGATATTGGTTACGAAAACTTTTCCGTTCGGGACGTTGACTCTGGAAAACTCTCGGTTCGATCTCGCAATTGCGACCTTATCCAATTTACAGAGATAAAGATCGTTCTCCAGCTTCTGCGACACTTGGCAATCGAGTTCAATGTATTTGGCAAGAAGTTTAAAAAAGGAAAGGCTCTTTATATCCGCCTCGGGAAACCCGCTCAAAGCTTGGACGACTATTTTTTCCCCGTCCTCTATATACTTCCTAACTTTGAATTTCTTATCGAACGGATCTTCCCTTAGAACCAATTCCTGGTCCAAAAGATACTTAGTTATAACATGCTGTTTTTGCTCTTTTGAGGCGATATAATCCAAACTGCGAGGGTTCTTTTCAAAATATCTCATCAGGACCGATCTTAATAAGCGAAGTGCTCGATATGGACTGCTTCCCAGTCCAGAAATTCGACGTCTTTTCGTTTTTCAATCCCTCAGGCAAAAAACGGGGAATACGGGATTTAAAAAGAAGTTTTTTCCTGAAAACCAGGCAAAAATTTATCCCCCAAGGAGGGGATAAGAAGAATTTTCCGCCGAACAAGAAAGGAAAGATAACGCTATTTATTCTTGACGAATTCCAACATTGGAAATAAATTATTTTCAATGTTTCGAAACTCCTTCCGCATACCGGAGTTTCGAATGCTCGGATTTAGCATCCGAACTTACATCCCTTCTCGCCAATAGCTTCACCCCCGGGGATCTCCGATCCCCGGGTTTTCTTTCTTATTATTTCAAATTTGAAACGAATTTGCTTAGATCGGATCCTATCTTTCTGGAATTCCCTTCGAATACGAACGCGGGGGTGGTTTTTACGGTGGGGCTGAACATTCCCAAGCAGCTTAAGCTGCCGATACGGCATTCCGGCGGATTCGGGAATACCCAAAGGGAGCGGAGAATGGAATAATCGTTATTATATTCGAATTCTTTAATTAAATTCAGATTCTTATCGAATACCAAAACCTTGGTTGTCGCGGAATACGCCTCGTAAGAAGGCAATATCCCGATCGAAGCGACACTGAACAAACTGGAGAATATGGTTACGAAATTTAAAAATATGTTTCTAGGCTTCTCGAATACGGGATCGTGGAGTCCCATTATATAATAATCGTACGGGAGAATCCGGAAAGAATAGGTATACTGATCTCCGCTCCTGCCTATTTCCAGGAATTTTTCCAGTTCTTTGACACCCGTCGGACCGGTTACTCCTAGAAAGGATTTTGCGAAATACAAAACCTTTTCCTGCGGGACATCTTTTCTAAATCCGGCAGGCTTATTCTCGTTAGGGATCGGAAACCCTCCGGAAACCGGCTCCTTCAAGGTTCTGGAATCCGGATCGGATAGAGCTTCAAAATCGACGGTCCCGTCGGGATTTTTCAATTTCGTGGATTTGAAAGAATTGAAACCTAAATAGGCGATCTTGACCTTTTTGTTGAATTTATCGTTTTCCAGCGATTCGGATGGTGGATCTACCAAATACCTGGACGCACAGGAAAGAAAGGCGATATAAAAAACGAGTAACCAAGAAATCCGAAAAAGCATCGGAAGAACTTTCGCGATTTTCGGAAATTTGGCTACTCTTATTTGATAGGAAATTCGGTAGTCTCGGATTTTAAGAAAGCATCATGAGGAAAGGCCTCACGATGCCAAGGATATCATTTGCTTTGAATAAATCCCGTTAAGTCCGATTCTACTTGCGGAAGCAAATCCTTATATACGAATCCCGGGACGGCTCCTTGCTGATTTATCCCGCAACTTCCCCGTTCTTGACATTCCTGAGGATAGGCGGGAACCCATACAGAGCGCAAAGTCGTATACGAAGCGTCATATTCCCGTTCCCAGACTTTATTCAGATTTTTATCATATACTTTCACGTTAATTTTAGCGTCTCCCCATTGGAAAGAAGGAAAAATCCCGAGAGTCACCATGGAAAAAAGCGTGCTAAACAGATGAGGAAACACTGTTATAAAGCCGGCACCTTCGAAGGGAGGAGTAAGGGCTCCAACCACGTAATAATCGACTCCTAGATCCTTTAAGTAAGGAGTATAAGAATCCTTGCCGTCCGCGGTCTTTCCTCCGTCTTTTACGGGCTCGATCACGTGAATCAATTCCTCCGTTCCTGATTTTTTCACGATTCCAATGTATTCTCCGATGAATCGCGAAACATTCTCCTTGGAAACGTCCTTACGAAGTCCGTTGGATTTAAGTTTATAGGCCGGCATTGCGAAAGATTCGGAAAAAGCCAGACGCTTACTGCTATCCAACACCGCTGTATAGGTTCTGCTTCTGCCGGAAGAAGCGGAGAGATAAGACCTAAACGGAACGAATCCCACATAGGCGACCTTGGCTTTCTTTTCCTTAACTATAGGAGCAACAGTTAATTCGGAATCGGCCGACTTTAAAAAATAATGGGCGTTGCAATCCCAAAGCGACACTCCTATCAGTATAATTCCGATCCTCTTAGCGAATTTATATTTGTTTAATTGAAGCATTCTTCCTCCGGTTATTTACGTAATATATCTCGGTCGGCCTCGGAGAAGACAAAAAAAATCCCCCAACGAACGGATCCGGAGGGGGTTTTCGAATTCATTTGAAACGGATAAAAGAACGAGTATTCTTACTTCTTTAATTCCGGAGCAAGTTCTTCCAAAGAGATTCTATCTTTGGACAAATTCTTATACATATCGAATTCATAACCGTCAGCAGAAGCGGAAGGCGGAGTTTTCTCATTATAATGATCCCTATCTTCTGGATCATAGAAATGTTTATAATCCTTACGGTATCCCCATTTGAAAACGGAGTTTGCGGGATCCTGATTAACAACCAAGCAAACCGGATTTACCCACCCCTCGTTCTTATCGGTTTTGATACGAACAAGATTCTTAGCGATGTAATAATGGTTTCTGTAATCGTATACTTTCACCACCGTTCCCACCGGAAGATATTCACGTACGACGGAATTCGGTTGTTCGTCGGCCAAAATCGCGACTTTGGGATCCACTTTATCCTTCTCTAACGTAGGGCAATTGATATTGCCTACGATCTGAGCGGTATTGGAGCAGGCGCCCGCGAAGAGCGCCATGATTCCGAGGATCGTTATGTTCAGTATTACTTTTTTCATGATCCTATTCCTTATTGGTGGTGGTGGAGACAATCTTCCAATCTTGGATCGCCTACCGGAATTAACGGAGCTTTCTCCAATCGTTTGAAAACGACCAGAGCGAAAAGTCCGATCACGCCTACGGTGCTTCCGAGAGATACCAGGTATCCGCCCAGAGAGAAATCCACGAAGTTCGAAGGATATACCAGCCAGAAGATTTCGGTCACTTGAGTAAAGATCACCCAGATCGCTACTTTCATCAGGAAGTCGATGTCTCTTTTGTTGGGACGATTCAGAAGCAAAAGGAAAGGAACCGCAAATTTAATAGCCGGAAGGGCAAGAGTAAGGTATTCCCAGCCTCCGGTCAATCTTTGCTCATAGAAGAAAGTTTCTTCCGGGATGTTCGCATACCAAATCAACATGAACTGAGAGAATCCTACGTAAGCCCAGAATACGGTGAATCCGAGTAGGAACTTTCCTAAGTCGTGGATATGGTTTTCGTTCACCAAGTTACCGAGGAATCCCCTCTTCTTCAGGTAATATGCCACCAGAATAAAGGAAGAAAGACCGGCTTGGTATGCTCCCGCAAAGCAGTAGACTCCGAACATAGTGGAGAACCAGTGAGGTGTGAGAGACATCACGAGCTCGATGGAAGCCAAGGAAAAGGAAAGTGCGAAGAAGATGATATATCCACCCGCAAGTTTCGCGTTAAACTGGGTATGCTTCACATCCTTATCGGAGTCTTGAGCGACGGATCTCTTATAGAATAGATATCCGAAAGCGGACCATACGACGGAAAGAACCACGATTATTACCGAGAAAAAACCGATATTCAAAAGCGGCTTCTTGTGCTGCAGCAGATGATCCTCAGCTACGACGTCCTCGTGAGTCCATTCGTAAAGATCGTGAGCTCCTACGATAAGCAACAACAACAGTCCCCCGATCACCGGAATGAATGTGCCGTAAGCTTCGCTGATTCTTCTGAGAGTTACGGGCCAATGAGCTCCCGTAATATGAGCGAGAGAGGTAAAGAAGACTCCCGCCAAGGTAATTCCCAAGATGAAGAATGTACCTACCAGATATGCGGACCATGCCGGATTGGAATGACCGCCTTCGTGACGGAGATTCTCATGTCCCAGGCCGAAAGCCGCAATTCCCAAGCTTGCAAGACCGACAAGGATCATGCCGACCAGAGCGTTTCTGGTTTTGGAATCCAACTTAAAGTTGATGAGGTTTTGTTCTACCGTCCCTTCCATTATTTCGTTCCCTTGTTGTCGTATTCTTGTAATTTACGAACATATAATATGATTTTCCAACGATCGTCAGGAAGAATCTGGGAAGCATAACTGTTCATTCTTCCTTTTCCGTCCGTGATGATGTGGTAGATCTGACCGTCCGAGTAAGCGTTCGCAGTTGCGGAAGTTAGAGCCGCCATTGGGCTTTGGTCCGCCTGAACCGCGTTGAAGCGCGGATAAGGTCCTACTACGGTTCCGTTTCCGGCCCCTCTAACTCCGTGGCAAGGACTGCAATACGTTTGGTATTTATCCTCTCCCCGTTTCAAGTTAGCTAGATCACCTTTAATCGGATTCGCAAGTCCCTTATTCGGAAGTTGATCCACTCCCAAGCCTCTGTATTCGTAAGGATAATATCCTACAGGAACCGCTCCCGCAGGCGGCAAACGAAGCGCCGTGTTATTCGGGAAATTCGGATCCGCTTCCTGAGCCTCTCTTGCTGGAGAATCCGCCATGTCAGGCATATACTCCATAGGAGGAGTCTTGGACTCGCAGTTCCAAAGAATCAGACCGGCGAGAGAAAGAGCAAAAATTCTTTTCATCAAGTTTCTCCTATTTCACCGTCTCGACGTGTTTAGAGCCGAGGCCTTTGATAAATTCAGTCACACCGTTTTCGGAATAGTTCGCGGAATTGGAAGGAATCCAAAGAGCGAATTTATCCGTGGTGATATCCGGGTGCAGGACTTTACGTCCGGTTTTCGGAAGTTTCGCCAGAATGAAGAGAGCTACCGCAGTGGAAATCCCCGCCATAAAGACCGTGAACTCGAAAGTGATCGGAATATATGCAAACCAAGCGTTGAAGCTCTTTCCGGATATATTCAAAGGCCAATCGTATTTATGAGTCAGATACTGCATACCGAACCCGGTGATGCATCCGAAAAGTCCCATGAAGAATGTCACCCAAGGAAGACCGGAACGTGGAAGTCCCATCGCGTCATCCAAGCCGTGGACCGGATAAGGAGTTAAACAATCGAAATTGGTGTACCCCTTGTCCTTGGTTTTTTGAGCGGCTTCGATGATCTGAGCGGGAGTATCGAATAATCCGAATACTCCGTGCTCGGTCTCCTCGAAAGTATGAAATTGTTCTTTCTTAGGAGTATACATTAGTGATGACCTCCATCCTTATGAGGCATTACCGTTTTCACTTCGGCGATCGCGATCACAGGAAGCAATCTACAGAAGAGAAGGAACATGGTGAAGAAGATACCGAAGGTTCCGAGCAACATCATGAAGTCGTAAATCGTCGGAATGTATTTGTCCCAGCTGGAAGGCAGGAAGTCCGCGTGAAGAGTCATCACGATCACGAAACGCTCGAACCACATCCCGATATTAACGATGATCGAAACGATGAACATCACCGGGATATTGTTTCTAAGTTTCTTGGACCAGAAAACCTGAGGCGCGAACACGTTACAGCTGAACATGATGAAGTAAGCCCAACCGTAAGGACCGAAGGCACGGTTTACGAAGGTAAATCCTTCGTATTCGTTACCGGAATACCAAGCCATGAAGAACTCAGTGGAGTAAGCAAGACCCACGATCAAACCGGTGACCATGATCACTTTGTTCATGTTCTCCAAGTGTTTCATGGTGATATAGTCTTTCAGATTGAAGACTTCTCTTGCGATTACCATGAGGGTAACCACCATTGCGAATCCGGAGAAGATCGCCCCTGCCACGAAGTAAGGAGGGAAGATCGTCGTGTGCCAACCGGGCACGATGGAAACCGCGAAGTCGAAGGATACGATCGTATGCACGGAAAGAACCAGAGGAGTGGAAAGAGCGGCGAGAATCATCGCTACGGTTTCCAAGTGAGACCAAGCCTTGTTGGAGCCGACCCATCCGAAAGAAAGAATATCATATACCTTTCTGCGAAGAGGGCTGGTAGCTCTATCTCTCACCGCTGCGATATCCGGAATCAAACCGATATACCAGAATACGAGAGAGATACTCAAGTAGGTGGATACCGCGAAAGTGTCCCAGATCAAAGGAGAGCGGAAGTTCACCCAAAGAGGTCCTCTTTCATTCGGATACGGGAACAACCAGTATCCCATCCAAGGACGTCCGATGTGGATGATCAAAGTGGAAGCCGCCGTCAATACCGCGAAAATCGTCATAGCTTCCGCGGCACGGTTGATCCCTGTTCTCCATTCTTGTCTGAAGAGATACAAGACCGCGGAAATCAGCGTTCCCGCGTGACCGATACCGATCCAGAACACGAAGTTAACGATGAAAAATCCCCAACCTACCGGATTATTGATCCCGAGGATGTAAAGACCTTCATATACCAGGTATCCGATGATACCCAAATCGATAACGGTGATAGTTAAGGCCAGAAGAAAGGCTTTCCACCAAAGGGAAGTGGGGAAAGCCTCTACCGGCTTGAGGATATCCTCGGTTACGTCACGGACGGACTTACCGCCGGTGACTAAGGGTTGGATATCCAGGGCTTCTTTGATTGCGTTAGGTATAGACATAGCGCTTTAATTACTCCGGATTAAGCTCTTACCCTGGTCAGATAAGCGACCGCGGGACCGACGTTTAAATACTCTAGAACTCGGAAAGATCTCGGATCCGCACTGAGTTTGGATACCTTAGATTCCTTATCGTTGGTGTTTCCGAAACTGATCGCATCAGCAGCACAGCTTTGCTGACAAGCGGTCTTCAACTCGCCGTCTTTCAAAGCGCGACCCTCGTTCTTAGCTTGGATCTTTTTCTCCGCGATACGAGAAGCACAGAAGTTACATTTCTCCATAACCCCTCTTCCACGAACGGTAACGTCCGGGTTGAGTCCGAGATATCTCGGAGTTCTGGATCCTTTTTCGGCTCCGGTTTCGTTATACCAGTGTTGTGCCCAGTTGTAACGACGGACTTTGTAAGGACAGTTGTTGGAGCAGTAACGGGTTCCCACGCAACGGTTGTAAACCATGTCGTTGATCCCTTCCGAACTGTGGGTCGTAGCTGCAACCGGACACACGGTTTCGCAAGGAGCGTTATCGCATTGCTGGCAAAGCATAGGCTGGTGTGCAATCTGCAGATCTTCCGGCTTGTCCGGATCGCCGATATAATAGCGGTCGATACGAAGCCAATGCATTTCGCGACCTACGCGAACCTCGTCTCTTCCTACGACAGGAATATTGTTTTCTACCTGACAGGAAATTACGCAGGAACCGCAACCGGTACACGCAGTAAGGTCGATGGCCATTCCCCATTTGTATCCGGGGTATTCGTGAACCGGGTTTGCTCCGGTAGCGAAAACCATCTGACCGTTTTTCTTGATTTTAGGAATTTCGGACTCTTCAACTCCGGAAGCAGGATTCTTTTTCCATTCTTCCAAAGAGGTGGACTGAACCAGAGGACGATCTTTGTATCCGAATCCGGGAGAAAGAACGTGGTGGTGCTGAGTACAGGCCAGTTTATAAGTCTTACCGGTCTTTTCGAAAGAAGTCACGGAGATACCGGAGTAAATTCCGTCTTCGGCCAGAGCGTAAGCGTTCTTACCTACTTCGTTACCGATTTTACCGGCTGCAGTTCTACCGTAACCTACCGCGATTCCGATCGTATCTTTGTGCATTCCGGGCTGAACTTGAGCCGGAAGCTCGATAGAGCCTTTTGCGGTTTTGACGGAAACTACGTCGTTGGATTGGATTCCTTTCTCTTTAGCAAGTGCGGGAGAAAGAAGAACATAATTGTCCCAAGTGACCTTAGTAACGGGATCCGGAAGTTCTTGCAGAAGGGAGTTATTCGCCCCTTTTCCGTCTCCGATGCTACTGGTTTCGTAAAGAGCTAAGCGAAGTCCAGCCGCATAAGAGGCCGGCTTTTTAAGAGAAGCCTTATTGAATCCTCTTCCTGCGCTCGCGACTTTCTTACGATCCTTGGCTCTAACGGTGGTTCCCACTCTGAGAAGTTCTTCCCATTTTTGAACGGAACCCAGTTTTTTAACCCAGGAATTCTTTACGTATTCATAATACGATTTTTCTCCGCCCAAAGAACCGCCCGCAAAAGCGATCAAGCTGTCTTCGAGAGAACGCGCCTGATACAAAGGACGGATCGCAGGTTGTTGGATGGAGAAGATACCTTTGCTTACTTCCGAATCTCCCCAGGACTCCAGGAAGTGGGTGGTTGCCGCCAAGTAATTGGATGCAAGAGCGGTCTCATCCGCTCTATCGGAAAGACTAACGGTAAGAGCCGCTCTGTGGAGCAGATCTTTCCAAGCATCTCCCGCTTGATAAACCAAATTGGTATCGTAGAGGAAAAGAACTCCGACTTTGGTTTGCTTCAGAGCTTCCGTCAACTTGTTCAGGTTTCCGGAATAATCCGCCAGGCCTTCTTTCTTAGGAGAAGCATGGTCTACCGTCTTTCCGTCGTTTTCCAGAGTGGAGTTCAGGAAGTTGACAAGAACTTGGAGATCCACTGCTTCTTTGGTGTTTGCGGAAACACCGCCCGCAACCACAAGAGATTTGCCTCTATTGCTCCAAAGAGCCTTGGAAGCCTTGCGGATACTTTCGGCGCTCACACCGAGTTCGGTGGCGAGACTTTCCACTGTGGAAGCCCCGGTCGCATCCTTGGTGTTCGCTCCTAATTCTCCCAGCCCCGCAGCGATTGCGAGAGCCAGTTTGGTCTGGTCTCCCGGACGAATCGGGAATCTAAGATCTGCATTGGAACCGGACATAGTCGGAACGGATTCCGCAGCGATATAATAGTTAACGTCTTTCGCACCGTCTCTCAGGTTTCTACGTTTCGCAAAATCCTTTTGGTGCTCTTCCGGAGAAAGCCATCCGCCCATGAAATCGCAATCGATGGATAGAATGACGTTCGCCAATTCGAAATTATAATTCGGAACTAAGGCTTTTCCGTAAGAAGCCGCCTGTCCTTTGGAAATCGCTTCTTCCGGAGAAGTGAGGGAAATCTCGAGGTGTTGACCGCCGCCTACAGCTTTCAAGAAGTCCGCTATAATCGCCTTGGTGGAAGGGGAATCCAAAGGCCGAGTCACGATTACCGTGTTACCTTTGTTTTTAGCGAGAGCTTCTTTTACTTTGGAATCCAGAACGGACCATTCGATCCCGTCCGCTTTTCCTCCGGAGATGGAAGCAGCGCCTTGAGCGCGATCCGGATCGTAAAGATCGAAGATAGCGGCCTGGCCGGAAGCTCCTAAGGCTCCTTGGGAAACAGGATGTTCGTCGTTTCCTTCTAATTTTAGAGGACGTCCGTCTTTACATCTAACAAGTATACCGGTTCCGTTAAATACGGTCGCGTAATAGTATGCGTGTCCGTGTTTAACGAAATCGAAGGTTCCTTCTTCGGTTTTAAGATCTACGTAAGGAACGATCTTTTCAACGGGCTTACGAACGCAATTTAAGGAAGTCATCGCGACTCCCGCACCCATCAATTTTAAGAATGTCTTACGATCGAATTCGCCGGACTTGATTCTTGCGATAACCGGATCCGGAGAAGTGAAGAATTCGGAACGAGCCAGATCCTTCGTTTCTTTTTCGTTATCTTTGAGTTCGAGGGAGAGCCAGTGAGCTTTCTTTTCTTTCTGGAAGTTCTTATTATCCATTCTGTTATGCTAACTCCTGATTATCTGTGGCAGGTAGAACAGTCGGTCGGAGCGTTGTTCTCCCGATGGCAGTTCACGCAATATCCCATATTCAGGGAAGCGACCTGCTTGACCTTGACCATCTCCGCTACGTTGCCGTGGCATTGGGAACAATCCACACCCCTGGAAATATGCCGAGAGTGATTGAACTGAACGTGGTCGGGAAGATCGTGGACCTTCACCCACTCCAATGGCTTCTTCTTATCGTAGCTCTCTTTCAAGAGTTTGATATCGGGAGTCTTGGTTGCGACCGTACCGTGACAGTTCATACAAGTGGACGTATTCGGAACCGTTGCATGAGCGCTAGTTTCTACGCCGGTATGACAATAACGACAGTCTATCTTATTGTCGCCGGCATGGATCTTGTGGTTAAAAGGAATTGGCTGATCCGGAGAGTAGCCAACGTATTTGGAGGGAGAAAAAATCAGGTAGGCCACTGCCGCGATGGCAATGAGCGGAACCGAAAGTTTCAAAGCTTTCTTATTCATTCGTGAGAAGTCCCGTGGGTTCCAAAATAAGGTTTGGGAACAAGGATTTTGTCTTAGGTTAAAATTGCAAGTAAACGCCTAAAAACGCGATTGCTTTGGCCATTTCTTGCAATTTCCATTGAGACTAAGTATCAATTAAATGGAATTTAGTTTGTGTGGCAGACCTCAATTTCTCAAATGGATGAAGGCTTATCAAGAAACTCGAATTAAGCCGACGAATCATAGAACGATCGTTCTCAATTCATTCCAAAATTCCGATTTTGCATCCTTCTTTCTTGCGGAACCGGGAACTTAAAACCGAAAATCGGATCCGATACGCATATGAAAACCAAGCCCACTCTTCTAATAATCTCCGTTTTCCTATTATCCATCTCCACTATTGCGAAGAATCAACTCTCCGGAATTCGAATCGCGAGCTTCAACTCCCTTTTTCTTTATGATGAAGAAGGCGATACAGGTAAACTTCCTAGAGATAGAAAAGCCAGAAGCGAGTCTGACTTTTCAAGACTGAGACGAACTCTTCTCTCTACACACCCGGATATCGTAGGGCTTCAGGAAATCGAAAATGCGAAGGCAGCCAGAAGAATCGTCTCCTCAGAATACGAATGCGAATCCACCAGGACTCCCGGTTATTCCCAGGAATTGGGTCTTTGCTGGAAGAAGAGCTTGGAACGCCCTAAGATTCGGGAAATCGAAGGCCTTTCTCTTCGTCCGGGATTGAGAAGAGGATTAGTCGGAGAATTCAAATTCCCTCAAGGAAAGGTATCCGTCCTAGTAGTTCATCTGAAAGCGGGACGCTCCAAAAAAGATAAGGCCGAAAGAAAAAAGCAGATCGAAGTCTTAGGAGGAGTTTTACCCGGATTGGAGAATTTTGTTCTATTAGGAGATTTTAATGAAAATCTGGAATTGCATAAGGAGCTCTGGGAGATCCTAAAAGGTAGATCCAGCCTGAAATCGGCAAACCATTTGGAAAGGTCCGATTGCTGGCAACATAAAGAAGGCTTCATAGACTATTTGATTACAAATCTAGAATGGAAGAAAGGAAGTTTTCTTCAGAAAAAATTCGAAGAGGATGACGGGAATTTTGACGGAAGTTCTGAGATCGAAAAGGGACTCTCCGATCATTGTCCGATTAGTGCCGAATTGCTGCTTTAAAATTCCATTTTACCAGAGCGTTCTCAGACCAAAAGGATCGTATTCTTCCAAATAACGATCCTTGGTAATGAAAACGAAATCGCAAACGACCGCCTGCCATATCAAAAATCGATCGAAGGGATCGGCATGATTCCGCAACGGAAGCTTATAGTAATTCGAAAAAATCTCAGGAGAATCGTTTACGAATTCGAAACCCGCCTCCCGCAACGCGTTTGGAAGGCGGTCCGGAGTGATTCCTTTTAGTTCGAGTTTTCTAAGCGAAAATTTCAAAGAGATCTCCCACAAAGAAATATTGCTTATGAAAATTTGATTTTGGTCATTTAGAATTTCCCTCGTGACTAGAAAGGATAAATTTTTAGGCTCGAATAGAACCCATAAGATCGCGTGAGTATCTAAAAGATAATTCACGAATTCAAAAACTCCTCTTCCGTTAATTGAAAATCTCCGGGAATTCGATAGGAAGCCTTTCCTTCCAAGATGCCCAATTTTCTTTTTTTCGGTTTTTCCGGCTTATCTTTCCGAATCGATTTAGAAGGAGTACGATTAGGTGAATTTGGATTCGGTTTTTGTATTCTGGACTTTAAGTTTTTCATGTCCAGAATATCTTCTCAAAATGATCTCCCGTCAATTCTTTTGGATGAATCAACCACCCGATGCACCGGAATATTGATTCCAATTACGTATTACGTTCTTTTTCTTAGACAAGATGAAATTGGATTCTTACTCGAATAGAAAGTTCATCGGAATAGTTTCAAATTTTATAATTCTTCCGGAACAAAGAATCTAAATTAAAAATCGAGAAGTAGACACAAAAGTCATTCTCTAACGAATCTGTGAATCCATTTTGAATGGATCTTCCCGTTTCAAGGTTTCAATATCTGCAGAAAGCTCATCCATCGAGGATCTCATCTTCCCATTATAGATTCCTCTCAATCTGAGTTCTCCGTCCAGGAGATACACATGATCGGAATGTAGGAAGTCCCTCTCCGTAAGTTTCTTCATAGCGTTTTCGCGAAAACTAGGAGTATCGGCGTTGAAGGATTCTCTGGCCAATCGATATATCTTCTCCGATTCTCCGGTAAGAAGCCGCCATTTCTCGTATCGAATTTTCCGTTTCGCAGCGTATTCTCTTAAAACCTCGGGAGTATCTAAGTCGGGAGTCGCGGAAAAGGAAAGGATGTTTACTTCCGGATTCTTCTCGAATCTCTTTTGTATTACGGATAAATGATTCGTGATCGTGGGACAGATACCGGAACAACGGGTAAAGAAAAAGGAAACGATCGTAATCTTATCTTTGCAGAACGATTCGGAAACCTCCGTTTTACCCTGGTCTTTCATTCTAAACGCTTGGATCCCTCTGGGAGAGAAATCTTTTCTGATCTCCCAGACTGGTAGTAGATCCCTGCCGTAAAATAAGGGAAGAGTTCCTTTCTTAGGAGAAGCGAACTCGGTGATCTCCGATGGATAATCTTCTTTAGGATCCGGCTCGCATCCTATACAGAAAACCGCGAGAATGAGTAAGAGTCCGGCGATTCGATTCCCTTGGAAAAAGGGATTCTTAGAATTGCTGCGTGTTTCCATTCTCATCTCCTCGTATTTGGTTGCAGAGTTTTCCTCCCGTCATTCCGAAAGGTCGGTTTCCGTTCAAAACGAAGTTCATATAGATCTGTCCGTTCTCTCTCCACATCTTCTTTCCGACGACCTCTCCTCTATCGAATCTAGCATAAGAATATAAGGCACCGGAAGGCCTCCATTCCCATTGGTCTCCGTGAAATTTACCTTCCAAGAATCTGTTTTGGAATCTCTTGCTTCCGTCCGGAAACCAACCTCTATGGATTCCGGATTTCTTGCCTTCTTTGAATTCCCTTTCGGCCAATATCTGCCCGTTATCGTGCCTGTCTGTCTCCGTTCCATGCGGAAGGCCGTTCTTGTAGGAGGTCCTACGTACCGTGGCAAGTTCCTCGATACGAAACTCCAGTATCCCGTCGAATTTTTGTCCCTGGTAGAATACGAACTCCCCTTGTCTCGATAAGCCCGGATCATCCAGACGTACCAACGTAGGATCGCAATGGAGAAGGAAGGCGACTCCCCCTCCCAAAAGAAAGGTGCAGATCAACCGCTTCAGTTTGTGGATCCTCTTTTTCCTTTAAAATAACTTCCGATTATGAAAGCGTTATAAGAAGTATCATTCTCCACATGATAGCAATACGTTCCGTCAGGGAAGTGCGTGGTCGTGCAGGAACGAGTATGAGTGGTCGAGTCCAAAGTGGGATAACTGGAGCTTCCTTGGATTTTCTTTCCGTAAATGGGAAATCCGTCCAACATCAAGCCGATCAATTCGTCGCTATCGTTGGTAATCTTAAAGGGCTCGGTATGATAATGATACTTACCCGTATTTTGAGGATGTCCCTGCGCCCGGTCCATCGTAAAGTATTCCGTCGAAAAGCTGTCTCCAGGAGCCGCTTGGTTATTGAAAATCACGGCGCCTAAGGTGGAAATTCCTACTGAATCGATACCCGCAGTGGAATCGTTGCAGCCGGTGTACAACTGAGGAGTAACGGGAATGGTTAAAACAATATTCTGAGCGATGATCTTATTCGGATTATCATGGAAAGTCGGCGTATCCATCGTATCTTGGTAAGAGGCATTATCCTTATAATAATAACTTTTATAAGGCGGCATATCCGTCGTAGTAATCACATAGTTGGAGCCGGAGACTACCACCTTCACGCAATGAAAGTTTTGCTTCATCCAACAAGGAGCCTCGGCCGCTATATCCGTAACGCAGGTAGGAGCTCCGGATTCCGCTCCCGTTTTCAGGGAAGGAACATCCGAGAGATTGTATATCGCAGAGGAACAAGTAGCGGTGGAAGTCAAAGTGGTGGGGGTATCGGTGGTGGAGGCTCCGGAACAACTGCTGCCCGAGGGAGAACCGTTCAGCAGCAACGCCGCAGAAGAAAGATCCGATCCACCGGAACTATCGCAAGCCCAAAGACTCAGAGTGAAAATAACAATCGCTATAAAATGAATTTGCCTCATAACTACTCCCGAACGGTTAGTTGGAATAGATTACGAAGTATTTGCGTGGAATTCGACCGTCCCAATCGGCTCGCACTTAAATTTATTTCTAAATCAGGCGATTTTGGATTTTTTTTCCAAATATTCCGAAGGAGTCTTACCGGTGAATTTTTTGAAGGCGCTATTGAAAGTGGACTTGGAATTGAATCCGTACTCAAGGGATAAGCTCAAAATATTCGGTTTCTCCGGAGGTTTAGCGTCGAACTCCTTCAGGATCTCCCGTATCCGGTATTCGTTGGTGAAATTATAGAAATTCGTCCCCAAATGTTCGTTTAGAATCTGAGTGATATAGAACCTGGGAACATCGGTTCCTTGAGAAAGAGCGTCTATGGAAAACTCTGAGTCCTTATAAGGCATTTTGGAATTCATATAATCCCGGATCCTATCCAGATATTCCGGAATCTTTTCCTCTCTCAGACCGGACTTCTCATATTTCTTTCTCTCTTCTTCGGGAAAAACTTCGGCAGGAGTGAAGGTCCTTCCCTTCCAATGCTCCAATTCTCTGGATGTGAACACTACCGTCTGCCTGACTCCGAACCAACAGAAGAATGCGGTAAAGACGAGGATAGCGGAACCTCTCACGATCCTAGGATCCCAATCTCCCGGCCCCATCTCCCCGAATCGGATCGCATCCAAAAATAAATGCACGCCCGTGGAGATCCCGAAAAGTACAAGCACCCAGTACATCCAACTCAGGTCTTTAAGATTATCTATATTCGAAAAATGATCTTCTATGCTCCGTCTATGTTTACGTAATAATAAGAATATCCAAATCAAATAGAATAACATGGAAACCGAGAGTAAAAATCCGAATCGATGGAATCCCATCTCGGGTCTTCTCCATTCCGGATCGCCGTTCCATTCCTCTTCTCTACCGAAAAAGCCGATTAGAAAGAAAAGCATAAGCGTCAAAAAAGGAAGAAAATGCAAAAGATCGACGAGCCTAATCTTATCCGAATTTCCGGTAAGATTTCGAATATATAGATATAATAATGGACCGAAGGTATACGGAAACAAAATGGAAAATTCGAGAAAATCGTGCCCCCATTCCACTCGGCGGGCCAAGATGTGACCCAAGTGGGGAAGAGCCAGGCAGATCGTAAAAATGGCGTAGATGGAATCGAAAGCGTATCTGGGCCTCTTGGTTAGAATCAAGAAACTGGAAAAAACGCAGATCGTAAGCGAAACGATCGGAATCGTAGGCACCATTCTCAGATCCATTTTAGATCAAACCTTCTTAAAAACGTAGCCGATCCTAGGAAAATGGATATGGACCTTCCCCACCTTATCGTTTTCGGAAGATAGGATGATGCGAGATTCGTCGGAATGCAGCAAGGTTCCCGAAATGATTTCCTGATCGTAAGAATCCGGAGATAGGTGGACCCGGTCTCCCGGCCCGAATCCTAAATCCTCGATTTTCGGATCCGCAATCCGCAAAGGTTCGCTTTCTTTCGCGATTCGTATCGCTTCCGCCGGCGCAAGCGGTTCGGAATTTCCGGAGCCGAAGTCCTTCATTCTGGAAAACCAATCGGGAAGATACTCGGCCTCGGCGATAAACGGTTTTAGTTTTCGAATCGTATGCAAGAACCAGAATATAATATAAACTGAAAAATCCGCGAATGAAGGCAAATCGCCTCCGAAGAATTTACGATTCAGCAATGCGGAATCGAATTTGGGAAGGTATTTGGAAAGGACTATGCTTAGATAATGCAGATCCATTTCCAAATTTTCCCGATGAAAAGGATGATGAGGGTGCATATCCGCCCGGTCTTTTACCAAATCCTCCGGTAACCTTTTCGCATTGGATCCCAAGACGTATCTCGCTACTTTCACGAAAAGTTCGGATCCGACCAGATATTCCAAAAGATCGGCGGTATCGGAATCCCGCCCCGACGCGATCGGAGGGTTTGGAAAAATAGAATGCAATTTCTCTAATACAAGAGACGTATCACAATAGATATCCGCTCCTATCTGCAAAACGGGAGCTCTTCTATAACCTCCCGTCAGAGGCACGAGATCCGGTTTAGGTAAAATAGGAGGAGTGATAACGGAAAGCCAAGAAGCGCCTTTATAACCCAGAAAAAGCCTCGCCTTTTCGGAATACGGAGAAGCCGTATAATGGTGCAGAATAATTTTTTCGGATGAACCCATAAGACCCGCCTTTTAAAAAAGAACGAACGGAAATCAAACCTGTCCCGGAAAATCCCCCGGCTTCGTTCTCCATCTACGATGCACCCAGAAGTATTGTTCCGGGCAGAGTCGGACTTCCTCTTCCAAGGCCTTGGTCCAAACTTCCGTGTAATGTCGTATCGCAGTTTCCCGATCCGGAAAAGCTTTTTTATCCACAAATCCCAAGTCTCTTATCTTGACCCGGATAGTTCCCTTCTCTCCGCATAGAACAGAATACAATAACATCTTGGCTCCGGTCAAATAGGCCATGAGCGCCGGTCCTTGATACGTCGACGCCTTACGATGGAAGAAGTCCACGAAGATTCCCACCTTACCGGCGTTTTGGTCCGAACCGAAACCCACCCAATATCCTTGCTTGAGCATCTTGGTCACCTGGCTGGATTCCTCGGTGGAAACCAATTTGATTCCGTTTCTGGTTCGAAGTTTGTAAATCAATTTGTCTACGAAAGGATTACGGACCTTCTTATAGATCCCTCCTCCTTTCATCCGGACTCCCATGAATTGGACAAGAATTTCCCAACTTCCGAAATGCCCGGAAATCAGAACCACTCCTACTCCTTCTTTAATGGTTTCCTGTTCTATCCTAAGGGATTCCTCGTCGTAAACGAGTCGCTCTTCCATCCATTTTTTGTTTAAACGGGGAGCATACATCGTACCGGCCAGAAGATCCCCTATATGTAGGAAGCTTTTCCAAACTAGATCCTTCTTTTGTGCTTCGTCGTATTCCGGAAAGGCATGGGAGATATTCTCATAGGCGATTCTTCTATGCTTTCTTGCGAGAGGATAAAGAAGGCAGACCAAAAACCTACCGTACAAGAGACAAACTCTATAAGGAAGGATTCGAAACGGAAGATAGAATAAATAGAGAAGAATATAAGAGATAAGATGACGAACCAATGCTAGCCTGTATTTTGTTTTTCTAACAAGAGGATGCGACCCCGGTCGAATGACAAGCAAAAGAAAGGCTTAAAACGGAGGCGGCACCGACTCCCCAAAGTAACGAATGCCGTTTATTGCCCGAAACGAAAGACTAAAAAAGTCAATTCATCTGATGCAATATTTCGAATACGATGCGGGTACCTAATTTCAGATTTTCCAAGCTCACGCTCTCGTCCTTTCCGTGAAGCATGGTCAGTTCCTTTTCGTTAAGAATAACCGGAACAAGTCCGTAGCATTCCAAACCGATCTCTCTAAAATACGCATTGTCCGTCTTTCCGGGAGAAAGAAACGGAGCGGGAACGCTTCCGGGAACTAGCTTAGAGGTAACCGCGGCGACGGTTTGAAAAAGAACCGAATCCAGGCCGGATTTATCGGGTTTCACCGTTCCCGCGGATTCGACTTCCACGTCGTATTTCTTCGCGATCTCTCGGATCTCCTCTATATAATCCTTAGGATCGAATCCAGGCAAAATCCGAATGTCCAATTTTGCTTCCGCCTCGGAAGCCAAAACATTATGCCCTTTTCCTTCCATCGTTTTTAAACCGGAGATAGCCTTAGTATTGCGAGTAATCGCGCTTAGCTGACGATTCGATTTTATGGGTCCGTACAAGAGTCTTTGCAGAATAGGAAATCCGGCATTCTTAAGAAAGAAGGAATTTGGAAAAGAACTCGCGGTACCCAGCTGATAAAAGAACGCTTCGGTCTCCGGAGAAATTCTTACGCTGACATCATAATCCAAAACCTCGCTCAGAAATTTATGCAAACGTAAACTTGGATAATTACCCGACGGAGTGCTTCCGTGTCCCTGGTCACCTTTCGCCCGAATCGTAAGCCAAAGATTTCCCTTCTCCGCGTATTGGATATTGAAGATGGTGCTGTTAGGAACTCCTACGTCTTTGGTTCCGAAACCTCCTTCGTTCAACATATAACCGTATCCTTGGAATAATTCCTTATGCTTGCGGATCAGAAATTTGGCTCCTTTCTCGCTTCCGGATTCTTCGTCGGCGAGCCCCAAGAACATGATCTTTCTTTTCAAAGGAAGCTTCGAGCGTTTCCATTCCAAAAACGCGGTAAGTTGCATTGCTATTAGGCTCTTACAATCCAGGGCTCCTCTACCGTATATCCGACCATCCTTAACGACTCCGGAGAAAGGCTCTTCTTTCCAGTCCTTAGTCTCCGCTTCCACTACGTCCAAATGGTTGGCGAGAATCAGTCCCTTTTCAGAGCTAGGGGAAGAAGGTTCCAATTCGGCGAGAATATTCACTCGATCCGGAAAACCTTCTTCATGGAAGAATTTGACGGGAATCCCTTCCTTCTCTAATAAATTCTTAATATACTCCGCGACCTTCTTCTCGTTACCCCGAACGGACTGGATTCGTATAAGGTCTCCTAGGATCCGATTCGTTTCCGCGGATTTTCGATCCCAGTCCAAACTAAGCACGTCTCTGAGAGGCGTATCCCTAATCGGAGAACCGGCGCAAGCGGATAGAAAAAACGAAAATGGAATACAAAGAAAAACTAAATATGCAAAGCGAGAAGGGAGCATTCGACTCTTCTACCCGGAAAGCGATCCTGCGTCCAGAACATACCGGTGAGTCGGTAAATATCCTAACGCATATCTGTAGAATCCGTTATGTTCGGGAATAAAATAGGGAAACGGGGGAGAGGATCCGGAAAAGTAGTCCCAGGAGAATCCTGGGACCAAAACCAAACCAGGCTCACAAAATAGCCTAATTTCAAATTCGGTGGGTTTCCGAAATTTCCCCTAGATTTTTTCGGCGATTCTATGAAAAAAGCCGGCTACTTCTCGGCGCGTCCATCTTTAAAGCGAATATGCCCCAGATAGACTTTTGTGGTAAGAGAATCCCGTTTAGATTTCAGAAAGAAGCCGAACTCCGGAGTCGCCACTTTATAGCTGGGATACTCCGCGAAAATATCCAGATCCACCCTACCCGCGGTAAATTCGTCGAAATGAGGAAGAAATTTCTCCGAAATTAGAATCATCCGATCGCCGTCCTTTTTCAGGGCCTCGAACAAAACCTCCGGATCGAATAATGTCCGAGTCAGACGCTTGGAATAGAACGCGTAGGATCTCTTGGATGCGGGAACTCCGAACATCAAAAACTTTTCCTTACCCGGCTCCGACTCTTGGATCAAGGCCCCTATTTCCTTGGAAGGTTGATAGGAGATGAGAATCGGATATGCGTAAAGACTGACCAGAGTAAAGAAAAAGGAAACGGAAACAGTTAGAGTTCCCACAAGCCTGTCCGAAGGCAAGAGAATCCAGATCAATACACCGAGAGCCAGATAAGCGAATGTCCAGAGATAAAAGGCAAGATCCGCATCCAATACCAAAATCGGAAAGACGAGTCCGGCGAGTAGGAAACCTAAAGCGGTTAGAATCACCAATCCTTTTCCGATTCTTGCAGTAAGATCGGAGACTTCCTCCGTAAGTCGGAGCAGGAACCCGGAACCGACCACCGCCCCCGCGGGCAAACACCAATAGATATACTGAGGCAATTGGTATTTGGAAAAGCTAATGAGAAAGAGGAAGAGAAAAAGCCAAAAGAATGGAACGAAATCCTTTTCCTTCCATTCATTTTTCCGAATGGACCCGAAAAGTCCCTTCCAACCTTCTTTTCCGAAACTCCGAAGGGAGACTACGACATACAAAATGAAGGGAAGAATAAACACTCCGAAAGCCCAGGAGAAATTTGAATAAAAGAAGAATGGATCGAATTTCTGATCGTACATTTTAATATAGAAACGACCGAACGATTGCACCCACAGGAAAAAATACGGACCGTAAGTATTGAATTCCAAATAGAGAGGAATCGACCATAACAAAGGAGGTAAAAGCGCAAGCAACCCTCCGGGCACCAGCTTCATCTCCAAAAGTCTTTTCCAATCCCTACGGAAAAGAATATCTCCTCCGATTCCAATCCCCGGAATCACGACCGCAATCGGTCCCTTGGTCACGAAACCGAGACCCATCGCAAGATACATGGCATAGAAATAAACGGGTTTCTTCTTTATTCCCAGATAGTAAAACGCGAAAACAAGAATGATATAAGGAGTCACATAAACGTCTATTTTCGGATCCACTACCATGGCGTACAATCCCGGCGACATCGCGTATAGAAGAGTCGCAAGCCAAGATTGCTTTACGTTTCCGGAATGTAATTTAGTGATCGTAAAGATTCCCCAGAGGGAAACCAAAGTCATCAGTATCGCAGGCAAACGGAAGGCGAAATTATTCTGACCGAAAAGCAGGAAGGAAGAGCTGATCTTCCAGAAAGTAAGAATGGGTTTGTCCAGATACCTCCTACCGTTGTCTCGGATAAAAAACCAATTTCCGCTATCGGTCATCTCCCGGGAGATCTCTGCATATTGGGAAGAATCTATGTCGATCACATCCAAAGGAAAAGTTAAGAATAAGGGCAGAACGGCGATCGCTAAAAGTATCCAAGGGGAAAATCTTGCAATTCCGGTTGATTTGGGAAAGGAAACCGTATCCATGAATTCTAATACTCCTTGTTAAAAAGCTGAAGGGTTAATCCATTAACCCGGATTCCATGAGACAACGGGTAAAGCCCACGCAGGTCTTTTCCGCTTCATAACAAGGAACCGCGAATCCTTGCTCCCTAAGACAACCCGATTCGCATTCTATTGCGATAAAGCTCTTCTGCTTTTCGTCCGTTCCTATGGTTTTAGGAAACTGTTGTTCCACGCAGGAAGTATAGAAACTACAGATCTCCTGGCATTTTTGCTGGTACGGATTCTTGCAACGCTGGGCTCCCGAAAGAACCAGAAGAAGTATCGGCAGAAAGAAAAGAGTAGAAGGCCTCATTCCGCAAGTTTATCTTTGGGAAGTCCTAGGTCAACTTTTTGCGGCAAGCATACCGCAGGCGCCGTTGATATCCTTACCGGGTGATCTACGGTTCAAAATGGGCACTCCCGCAGGCTCTATCAGTCTCAAGAACCGATCCACTTCCTCGGGACTAGGTCTTCTCCAACCGAAAAACTCGGTATTCAAGGGAATTACATTGATCTTACAATCCAGTTTTCTCGCGATCTTCACGAGTTTCTTGGCGTCTTCCGGCCCCATATTCACACCGGGGATCATCACATATTCGAAAGTGATCCTACGCTTCAGAGTCTTGGTATAATCCCGAGCGGCTTCCAATAATTCGGGAAGGGAGAATTTTTCCTCTATGTCCATGATCTCCCTTCTTCCTTCCGGATCGGGATGATTGAGCGAGATGGCTAGAGTATAAGGCTCCTTGTTCTCTATGAATCTACGGATTCCGTTCACCACTCCGGAGGTGGAGATCGTGATTTTTTTAGCGCCCAACCCCAAAGCCTCCGAGTCGTGCAACAGGCTCGCGGCCCGCATTACGTTAAAGTAATTATGCATGGGTTCTCCCATTCCCATGAAGACTATATTCGTAGCCTTATCCCCTACGATCTTCTCCACTTGGAGAACCTGGTCTATGATCTCGCTCGCCTTCAAATTACCTTGGAAAGGAAGTTTGGCCGTGGCGCAGAATTTACAGTTCAGGGTGCAACCCACTTGGGAGGAAATACAAATGGTCTTTCTTCCTCCGTCTCCTGAAGGAATCCAAACCGATTCGAATTCTTTTCCACTGCCGGAAACGGATTCGAATGTGAATTTTTGGGTTCCGTCCGTGGACTTGAGATGCTTTGCTACTCGGATCGGATCTAAGGAGAATCTTTCCTTCAACTTCTCCTTCAAGTCTTTACCTATAGTGGTAAATTCTTCCCAACTCTCGTATCGATTCGCATACAAACCGTTATAAATCTGTTTGGCTCGGAAGGCCTTCTCGCCAAGATCCAAGACGACTTGAGTGAGTTCGTCCAGAGTAAGACCTTTTATAGGAGACTTTCCGGAATAAGTCGCCTGATCCTCCATCTCCGGAATTTCCGAACTCATTTGCAGATCTCCTCGATCTTCTCTTGGGCGGAGGAATACCCCAGCTCCTCGGCCTTACGAAAATCGGAACAGGCCGGACCCTTCTTTTTCAGGACTTCATAGCCCAAGCCTCGATTATAATAGGCGACCGCCATTCCCGAATCCAACTCCAACACCTTGGTATAGGAGGAAACGCTTTCCTTATACTTTCCAATTCCGTAATATGCAAATGCCTGCTCGAAATAAGCGTTATGATTTTGTTCGTCCGCTCCTATCGCGGACTCCGCGTCGGACAGTGCGTTCTTATATTTCTGGAGAGAATTCAAAACCCTGGCCCGTCCCACATATGCGTAGGATTCGTTCAGACCGAGAGAGATCGCCCGATTGTATTTTTTCAATCCCTCTTCCGGTTCTCCCAAAGCGACTCTACAATTTCCGATGGAAAAAAGAGCGTCCAAATTCTTCGAATCCGCACTATAAGCGGATTCGAAATCGGACTCCGCCTCGGAATATCTTTCCAAAAAGTATTTCGCGAGGCCTCGATTATAAAATGCGGAAGTATCGTTCGGAACCGATGCGATATATTTGTCGAAGATTTCGATCGCCTCTTCGTAACGATTCGAATTATAGGCGTCCAATCCGGACTGAAAGATCGAATTGGAATCCCCCGCCGAGCTAACGGGATCAGGAGCAGAATAAGAAAGTTCCTTCCAAATCTCAGCTACCGTGCCACGAACCCAAAACATAAACCACGATTCGGGAGTTTTAAGATCGGAAGAAGAGGCCGTATCCTCGGACTCGGCTCCGCGGAAGATAGCCAAGGCAAGCCCGATCGCAAAAAAGAATACAAGCACCCGATTCAACATAAATATCTAATGAAAGAATCCGGGCCGAAAGCGCTTAGCTCACGACGGAATCGGAATGCTCCGAAATCACCTTACCATCCTCTAAAATCATACGAATCAGACGGGTCATCTCCACGGAATATTCCACATTCAGGTGCTTGGTCACCCCTTCGCAAAAACCGTTGATGACTAGGAGCTTCGCGTCGTCCTCGGAAAGTCCCCTGGATTGCAGATAGAAAAGTTGTTCTTCGTCGATTTTCGAAACGGTCGCCTCGTAGTTCAAGGTACCATTCTGACCGCTCACGTCGTTATACGGATATGCGTGGGATTGGGAACGATCGTCCATCATGAGACCGTCGCATTTCACATGGCTATAGGAATCCGAAGAACCGGAAGTGAATCTTACAAGACCTCTATAAGAATTGATCCCTCCGTCCAAGGAAACCCCTTTCGCGAGAATATTACTGCGGGTATTCTTGCCCACATGGATGATACGAGCTCCCGTATCCTGGATCTGTCCTGCTCCGGCGAAAGCTAGAGAGAGGATATCTCCGGTGGAATTATCCCCCTGTAAAACGATACCGGGATACTTAATCGTATTTGCGCCGATATTCACGTCGGTCCAAGTGATATGAGCCGCCTCATGGCAAAGCCCTCTCTTAACCGTCCAGTTGTACATATTCTTTTTCCAATTCTGGATGGTAGTATAGAATATCTTGGCATTCTTTTGCGCAACGAGCTCCACCACTGCGGTATGGAAATTCGTTCCCTTGTCCTGAACGGAAGAGCAACCTTCGGAGTATTCCAACTCGGCACCTTCTTCCGCTATGAGAAGCGTTCTCTCATATTGTCCGGAAGAAGCCGCAGTAACCTTGAAATAAGCCTGCAGAGGCATAGGAGTCTTGACTCCCTTAGGAACGTATGCGAAGGATCCTCCGGAGAATACGCAGGAATTCAAAGCGGAGAATTTATTGTCTCCGATGGACACGACGGTGCCGAGATACTTACGAACAATCTCCGGATACTCCTTGATCGCGGTGTCTATATCGCAGAATAGGATTCCCAGATCGGTCAGTTCCTTCTTAACGTTTGCGTAAACCGTTTCGGAATCTTCCATGGCCTCTATACCGGCCAGGTATTTTCTTTCGTGTTCGGGAATCCCCAACCTTTCGAAACTTTTCAGAACTTCCGGATCCACTTCGTCCCAGGATCTTTTTTTCTTACGATTGGCTCCGATATAATGCACATATTCGTCGATATCCACTTTGAAATTCGGAAAGAATCCCCAGGTGGGCATGGGCTTGCTTTCGAAAACTTTAAAAGCTTCTAGACGGAATTCTGTCAGCCAACCCGGCTCGTTTTTGATATGAGAAATCGACTCGACCACCTTGCGGGTGAGTCCTTTCGGAAAATTATCCGCGCGATAGTATCTGTCGTCTTCAGTTGGGATAATCTCGAGCGCTTGGGCCATTGCTGTCTGTCCTCTCGTATTTTAGACTGAATCTATATTGGAATGCAACTCTTTCCGGATTATGGGAGAGAACTACAACGAGGAGATAAGACCAGAATTTAAGAAGTGGGGTCCCGGGACCAGGACAAATTTGGGAGAATAGAACCCGGCGTAAAGCCGGGTTCTTGGAGGGATTTAGTTTACGGAGGAGAAATACTCTTTGGATTTCTCTGGGTCCGCTTTCATGGTTTTCTTTCCTTCGTCCCAGTTTGCAGGGCAAACTTCGCCGTGTTTTTCCACGTATTGGAAGGCTTTTACCAGACGGATCGCTTCGTCGATGTTTCTTCCTACCGGAAGATCGTTGATCGTAGCCTGTCTAATCGTTCCGGTAGGATCGATGATGAAGGTTCCTCTCAATGCGACTCCTCCTTCGGTCAGTACGCCGTAATCTCTTGCGATCGACTTAGTTATGTCAGCAATCAAAGGATACTTGATCTCGCCCAATCCGCCTTGTTTACGAGGAGTGTTTTTCCAAGCAAGATGCGTAAAGGCGCTATCCACGGAAACTCCCAGAACTTCCGCTCCGAGTTTCTTGAATTCGTCCAGTTTAGCATCGTATTCGATAATTTCCGTAGGACAAACGAAGGTGAAGTCGAGAGGCCAGAAAAAGAGAACAACCCACTTTCCCTTATAATCGGAAAGTTTGATTTCTTTGATTTGCTGGCCGATCACAGCTTCCGCTTTGAAGTCCGGTGCAAGTGAAGTAACTTGAGGCATGAGGCACTCTCCTAATTTAGAATCATTCTAAATTTAGACCGATAACTTGAAAAGCAGTTTTTCATTTTTCTCCTCCTCGAAAAAAAAAGAAGAGGGAATTCCAACGCTCGCCGCCCCCGTCCCCATCTCCCAAATGAGATAAAAAGACTAACAAGTACTAAGTCGATCTTTCGGAAATTCTTACGATTCGGTAGAATGATTCTCCAAAATCGGCGAACTCACTTCGGTTAACAATAAGCACAAGCGTAAACGTCCGGATGTCCATTAGGAAGCATATCGGATCGAAAAAAACGGATGGGATAAGACGCGAAATACGTATATCGCAAATGGGATACGAAATTTTCGAGAGAAGGAAGAATAACTTTCCGACGATTCGGATTTTTCCTTTCAAAAATCCATATTCTCAAATGTATAGGCGCATGGGTAAAAAAACAGTTTCAATTTTATTGATCGTTCTTCTCCCGTTACTCTTCGGATCCGCTTGCTCCTCGGGAGAAGTTCTGATCCAACCGAAGTTAACAGGAAAAGAAAAAGTAATCAGAAGAGTCAAAGGCGAAGCCTGCGGAATGATGGGTCTCCTGGCAACCGCTTACTACGTGTTCCCTTTCGGAGTTAACTCCAGAGTGGAGAGAGCGTATTTCTCCGCAATCAGCCAAGCTCCGGGTGCTATCGGCTTAACCAATATCGCAATCGAAGAAGATTGGTATTGGGTCGTAATCGGAACTATGAGATGTCTGTCTATCACAGGAGACGCAGTTCAATGAAAAGAATTTTAGTATTATTCACCCTTTGCGCGTCTATCGCTCTTAGCGTAGGCTGTAGCTCCACTCCGGTAATCATCCCGGCTCAACCAGCACCTGCAAAAGTGGAAAAAGATCAAAGATTGTCCACCTTTCCCGTATATGCCGAGGCTTGCGGTTTCCAGCTTCTTTTGTTCATTCCGATCAATGTGAACACTAGACAAGCAAGCGCCTTCCAAAAAATCCAATTCCAAGCTTATGGCGGAACCTTATCCGACATCAGAATGGAAGAATCCTGGTTCTACGGACTCGTCGGAACTGGATACTGCACCAAGTTCAGCGCCCTCGTAACAAGAGCGCAATAACAAGAGATTAAAAAAAGGGAATATCTTGATTTAGAAAATTTAGATATTCCCTTTCCGGACAATATATCAAATAACCTGAAAATATGCGGATCGCCTTATAAATTATCCGGCAACTCCGAATTCGAGCCACTTAATTTCCCAAAAAAGCGTTTTTTCTTTCCAAGAATGGCACGGTACGTTCTCGTTGGACCTATGGGAAAAACCATTTCTATCTTCTTCCTAGTATTACTACCTCTACTATTCGGAATCGGATGTTCCTCGGGAGAGGTTATGATCCAACCGCACCTAACCGGAAAAGAAAAACCGTTCATGAGAGTCAAAGGCGAGGCCTGCGGCGTTCTGGGATTATTGTTCATGGAAACGAGTTTTATCCCCATGGCCCTGAACTCCAGGGTAGAAAGAGCCTATATAAACGCTCTCACCCAGGCTCCCGGAGCCGCGGGACTCGTGAATATCGTAATCGAAGAGGATTGGTATTGGATCGTAATAGGAACAATGCGTTGCACGTCCATTTCGGGAGAGGCAGTAAGATGAAGAGACTAGGCATATTTTTCGTTTTATCTTCCTGGCTTTTAACTTACGGATGCTCTTCCACGCCTACGGTCATTCCGGTCCAACCTCCTCTCAAGACTCCGGAAAAGGACGAAAGAATCGTGAGCTTTCCCGTTTATTCGGAAAGTTGCGGATTTCAACTTTTCTTTTTTATTCCGATCAGCACAAACGGAAGACAGCAGACCGCGATGGCCAAACTGCAAGTACAGGCCTACGGAGGAACTCTTTCCGATATCAAGATGACCGAATCCTGGTTCTATGGACTCGTCGGAACCGGATACTGCACTAAGTTCAGCGCGATCGTGAGCAGGGTCCAATAGGATTTCCCCCGCCGTAATAGTTAGAGGAGGGAGCCCTCCTCTAACCTTTTGCCATCAGATATTTCTCCATGAATTCCGTAATATCCTTGATATTACGGTTTATCATTTTTCTGAGCTCGGGAGGGATATTCTGGGATTTAATGACTCGATAATAATTCAACGCGTTTTTCAGCATCTTCCTGCGGGCGAATTCCTGCGCCTTTATCAGCATCGGCTTATACTTATAGTATGAGTATTCCATAATACTATAATTCTTAGAAAGCTTAAAGGAATGGGGTATCTTTCCGAAATCGTAGGTAAGAGTAAGAAAAGGCGCGTCGTCCACTTCCGGAGGCTTAAGCTCCAGAATACCGTGGATCATCTTAGGCTCGTCGTCCTTATCGCCTCCGCCCGAGGACTCGGGTCTATCCTCGTCTAAAGGTTCGAGACCTCCTTCTAAGACCTCTATCTCGGGCGCTTCTTCCGCACCGGGAGAACTAGGGGCCTGGCCAGGGCCTATGGGTTGTATATCCGGAGCGGATTCTTCCTGCCTTCTTTCGTCCACGGGATCCGGAAGATCGATCTTAGGAAGTTCTACAGGAGCTAAACTTTGAGCGGGACCGGCCTCGGGAGCAGGCGCAGTTGCCGGAGGAGAAGGTGATTCTGGAACTTCTCCTCTTAGAACCTTATCTTCCGGTTCCGGCAATCGGATCGGAACCAGATCGATCTGCGGTAGTATAGGAGCCGCAAATTGAGGGAGCTGATCGGATAAAGGATATTCGGGTCTAGGCCAATCTTGTGGAAGCGGCTCTTCCTCTTCTTGTCGAGCTCGTTCTTCGCGCTTCTCCTCGGACTTCTTCTTTAAATAATCGTCGCGTTGTTGGAAGAGATCTTCCTTTCTTCTATCATCTTCCCCTCTTCTATCCTTCCTAGTTCCTCCGTCCCCTCTTCTCTCCCCGCCGGAACGACGATCTTCTCCAGTCCTACGATCGACTAACGGTAAATCTTTAAACTTCTCCCACTCGTCCGTGAAGAACGTGTCGGATGGAAGATCCATCTCGTTCGGATCCAAATGCTCCGGAGCGGAAGGTCTTTCCGGAGCTTGGGGCGGCTCGTAAGAAGAAGGTGCGGAAGGAACTCCTCCCCCACCGCCAGGAGGTCCTGGGGGGCCGGGAATTCCACTCGGAGAATAACTTGGAGTTCCCGGAGGAGGAGGTGGAATCGGCCCGGAAGACGGAGCATAAGATATGATTTGGTAAGATACCGGTCCCGACGGAAGTTCCGCAGGAAGCTTAGGCGCTTCCGTTCCCGGAGGAGCCTGTATCTGGATCGGAGTGGCGAATCCTTGGGACAGACTGCTTCCCATGGCTTGGCTAATATCCTTAATAGCCCGAACCAAGTCCCCCATAGGAATCGGAGGTCCCGCATAATTCGGATCGTCCGGAGAATACGTATCCTCTTCGGGAGGAGAAGTAAGATGGTCCTCTATCGCCTGGATATTTTCGCCTATCTTGCGATTGATATCCTGATCCGGAATTCTAGAATTCGTCCTCTTTAGAATTTCAAGAGCGCCTAGAAAATTCTCCTTATCCACCAAGGCTTCCGAATGAAGAAGGGGACGTCGGTGATGCGCATAACGTGAATTGTTCCGGATGATATCGTCCGTAAGGTGCGGAAGATTGAGTTTGTTACTTTTCTTTAATCCCGGTAAGGAAGGTTTCTCCGCTTCACCCGAAGGGCCTTGCCATTCCTGCTGTCCCGATGGAGGCGAAGCGGAAGGTGCGGAAGGAGAAGAGGATTGTTTTCCGGGAGAAGGGACAGGCGCAGACGGAGTAGAAGGTTCTCCTACGTTGACTAATTTTCCCCGATCGCCCGGAGCCGGGCTAGGACCCGAACCCGCCCCCGAAGACGACGCTCCGCCGCCGCCCGATCCGGAAGAAGAACCGGGCGCAGAGGAACCTTGGGAGCGGTTGGGATCCCGAAATAGTGTATATGCGCCTGCTCCCGCGGAGAGCAACCCGAGTAATAGAAGTAGGGCCGTCATCTAACTGGTTCTTCCTTACTATTTTCGACAGAATATCCCATCGTTCTTAAACAAAGACCTTTACGTTTTTAGGATTGACACCATGAATGTTAAGTAATAACTTGACATATATGAAATCTACGGTTCGGGAAAACCTGAGCTTCGGGTCTAGTCCTGATAATCCGGACGGTCTTCAGTTAAAGATCACCTTTGACGAGGACACAAAGACCGCTTACGGAGATTACACTGTCCCGGAAAAGTTTCAAGGGTCGCCGGACGTCATTCATCCCGGTATCATTGCGACTATTTTGGACGAAATCATGGCTAAGATCAACGAGGCTATGAATTTCAAAACGACAACCGGCGAGCTTACGATTCGCTTTTTACAACCTGCGCAAGTCAATCAACCCTTGCATCTTCGCGGATGGTTCGTAAAGAAAAATAAAAAAGTAATCGAAAACCGCGCGGAAATCGAAAACGAGATCGGTAAAATCGTTGCCCGAGGAAAGGGCAAATACATCGAACTCGATTCCTGAAAAGGAAAAAGGTATCATTATAACCCGCCGATGTGGTGGAATTGGTAGACGCACTGGATTCAAAATCCAGCGGGGGCAACCCCGTGTCGGTTCGACTCCGACCGTCGGCAGTGGTTTAAAAGCATACCGAGTCTCTTCCTAATAAACTTTTCCTTTTTTATTCTGAATCCCATTTTTGTAATATGCATATATTTGCGGCCGTATTTTTATTCAAAAAGTTACTAACGTAAGGGCATGTAGTCTTGCGCCTTCTATAATGTTTTTGAAAGAATTTTATAATCGCATCTCTCTTAAAATCGAATCCCTATCCCATTCCACTCTCAGAAATCTCGTTTTCTCGGTCGGCATTCTAACCTCTGTATATCAATATCTACTAAATCGTAGCTTATGGCTGGATGAAGCAATGCTCGTTCTTAGTATAATCCATCGTTCGCCTCTTGGATTATTGGAACCCTTGGAATACAACCAGATGGCACCTATCCTCTTTCTTCAGTTCGAAAAGTTATTCGCATTTCCATTCGGATATACGGAATACGGACTAAGACTATTTCCTCTGGTTTCATTTTGGATCTGTATTCCGTTGATGTATAACGTCGCAGAGCTGATTTTCAAAAACAGAAAACTTTCACTCTATGCTACGCTACTTTTTTGTCTGACTCCTTCCTTAATTTATTACGCCTCCGAAGCGAAACAATATATGTTAGATTGCCTCTCTTACTTGTTGTTGACCTTCTTGACCTTGAGAGAATACAAAAGTGAACTCAGAAGAATACTCTGGATTTCAGCTTTAGGAGTAATCCTTCTCCCTCTCTCGAATATAACTCCTATCGTTTTGTTTTGCATAGGAATCTTATTAGGATATCAAAGTTTAATCGAGAAGCGTTTCTCACCAGTATACCTTTTAATCCCCGCCATATCATGGGCTTTTTTCTTTGGGGCATATTATATATTATTTCTGCAATCTCATCCGAGCAAAAGCGTAATGCTCGATTACTGGAAAAAAACATTTCTGCCATCAAATCCGCTACAGGCTGATTTCTGGCTTTTTCTTGGGGACGCCATCGGTAAGTTCTTCGGCGGAGTTTTATATCAAGGCCCATTCGGAATCATAACTTTCGGTCTTTACGTTTTCGGAATATTGAGATTACTCAAATCGAAAAACGTGACCGTTGGGCTACTACTCCTACTTCCTATATTCGTACATTTAGCTATATCCTCTTTCCAGCTCTATCCCGTGGATTTACGTTTTTTACTGTATCTCGTACCTCCGGTTCTGATGGTTTCAAGTTTTACGTTATTAAATATCTCCGAAAAATTATCAGACAAGAGAGTTCTACGCGCTTCCATTCTCTCCTTCTTTCCAATATTATCGGCCTTGATTCTTACATTTTCTTTCCCGTTTTCTTTAGAAAACGTGCGCAAAAGTCTGGAATACGTTTCCAAACATGCACTTCCCGGCGATAAGTTATATGTATACACTCTCGCAGAGAGTGCATTCATTTATTATAATGAAACCGGAAGATCGCCGAAACTCGATTTTGAATTTATTCCCGAAGAACTGAAA
Organism: Leptospira wolffii serovar Khorat str. Khorat-H2; assembly: GCF_000306115.2. NCBI lineage: Bacteria > Pseudomonadati > Spirochaetota > Leptospiria > Leptospirales > Leptospiraceae > Leptospira > Leptospira wolffii. Next base: position 471,486 of record NZ_AKWX02000023.1, on the reverse strand, counting down.
GGCAATTCGATTGAACTTCAAAGTCGTAGCGGCCGCATCTGGTTACTGTATTCTCACCTTAAAGGCGCGAAAGAACTCGAGGATCTGAAGAAAGAATTGGAAACCCGCGGCAAAAGAATCGACGGATTCGCTAAAACAAATTCCGGAGTGGAACTCATCCAAATCGAACCCAAACTTTCGAAATCTAAGAAAATAGAATAATCATATCCTATTTCGGCATATATGGCTGATCATATGCTTCCATCTCGCTTCAGATTCGGGCTTAAGATCCCAACGCCTCTTCGAAAGAATCCTTTTCAATCCGATCGATCGCTCTTAAGATCAAATTCATTTCTTCGCGATTCATCCCTCGAAACAACTCCTCTCCCCGAGTCAAAATTCCGGCTCCCAAGAGAATTCCTTCCACTTCCTCCGGAGTGTAAGTCTTAGGCTTAGACTTCATGGTCCGGACCACTTCCTCCATGAGTTGTTTGATCTTGGAAAGCAATTCTTGATCGGATAAGGTTCGGAATAAGGTTACGATATCGGATCGAAATTGCTCCGCATCCTTTTTCGGAACCGAGGCGATTACTTTACGAAAGATATTCGGATCGGAAAGATCCTCTCCTTTCTGTAGGAGTTCCTTCGCCTTGGAATACATGATCTCCTCGAAACGATGAGCGGTTACATAAGAATGTAAGGCCGCGATTCCGGCCTGAAATGCGGATTTAAGATGTCTTCCCAACTTGAAAACGGCGCCGCTTAAAGAACCTAATAAACCGAAAACCTTGGAAGGAGAATGTACGAAACCGGAAAGAGAACGAAAGGCTCCATCCAACCTCCTTCGTCCCTCCCATTCCGGATAAAGTAGCTCCAGAAAATATTTCGTTAAAAGTTTCACTCTTTCTTCAGGGATGGAGGAGAACTCCGAATACCGAGATAGATTTTCCTTAGAGTATCTCCTCTGGAGGGCCTCACGGTAGGCAAGAATCAATTTGGGAAAATCCGGTTCATCCAAGAGGGAATTCATTTCTTGGATGATTCTAAAGAAGCATCCAAGATAGGGAAATTGTTTTTTGGAATTTCCGGAAGGGTAAAGTCTTTGCGCTTCCTTTCCTGGATCCGAATTTCTTCAACCAATCGAATACGTCCGATTGCCAGAGAGCGAAAGCCCGACCTATTTTCTCCATTCCAAGACCGAAAGTTCGTATTTCGAACTTTCCGCTTCTTCCAATGCCTTTTTCAAATTCGGGAGAACCCAAGGCTTGGTTGCTTCCGCAAAACTATCTTTAGCCTTCCAGTTATCCGAAAACATTCTTTTATAATATTCTTTCGGATCCACTACCACTTTAAAATAAATTCTCTTGATCCGACTCCATTCGGGTTCGGAGAGGATCGTCTCCAGTCTCGCTGATTCTCCGGGCTTCAGTCTGGTATCGAAAATTTCATTCTCTAATTCCAAATCCAACATCCAACCTATCGAATAGTCGCTCAGTTTTTTCGCTTTTCCATCCTCGGACTCCGACCAAATTTCCAGGTATACTTTCGGAACTGAATAAGCAGGAAATTCGTGGCCTATGAATTCGTTCTTCAATTCCGCAAGAATTCTAACTCCTAGGCCTTCGGGAAGAACCTTCAACTCGGTCTTCACTCCTCTTAGAACCGTCTCCTTATCCGAGATCCCCTTCCAAAGATGTTCCCTACCGGGCATATGGCAGGATTGACAGGCAGTCCCCTTCTCCCCGAAAGAAGAACGAGCCCATTGGCCGTATACGTCCATGAGAGGTTTATCTCGTATCTTTCTTCCTTTTTCCGGGGATTGATGACAAGGCTTGCAGAATTCTGACTGGTCGAATTCCTTCCTTTCCTCGAACTTTCCGTGAAACATATTCGATTTTTCGAATATGCTGGCCGAAGTTCCCGCAGACGGAGGTCCGTAGATTTTTCCCTGTCTCAAATGGCAAGCGGCGCATTGGATGCCCTGCCCTTCCGTTCCGGATTTCCACGCACCGTGTTTAGGGGCATCCCAACCCAATCGAACAAGCCATGCGGATTTCGTTTCGGGGTTCGGGCTATGACAGTTCCAACAATTCTCCGACCCGTGCTTGCCTATTCGAGGTAATTGCCAAAGAAAGCCCGGGCCTACGGCCCGGGAGTGAAGAGTCGCTTTCCAAGAACCGAATTGTTTGGGATGGCAGCTTCCACAAGTTGCCGAATCCGCTTCGAAAGAAAGCGAGCCTTGGGATTCGAGGGGGAATACCCAATGCCGTTGGTAAAATTCCTCTCCCCGGCAGACGATTAGGAAGAGGCAGGTCGCGAAAACCGCGACCGAAAGAAATAGGAGGTTTATCCTCCGCAAGGGTTGCCTCCGCCCCCACCTCCACCGCCGGAAGAGCCTCCACCGCCTCCGGAGGATGCGGATCCCGCCAAAAATTTCTTATCCGCATCGATGATCGCGTTGGCACCTTTTGCATAAATCATTGCAGGTGAAAAATAGCTACTAAGACTGGAGACGTTAGCGGAAGTAATTCCACTCCTCCCAACATTATATAGTATCGGAGATGGTGAAGTCACAGTGGAAATATCAGTTCTCCAAGGAGAATTTCCGCTCAAATTCGACCAAGCCCCGGTAGAATCATAAGCGAGAGATCCCCATTCCACCCAAGATCCGTCGTAAAATCGAGTGGGATATCCTAGTATGGCAAGAGTAGCGAATCCGGTAATGGAGGAACGCACATTAGTTCGACAATATGTTATAATGGTTTGTCCTTGCTGGTACCCGTTGGTTTGTAATAGGTTAACTAAATCAGCCTTAGATAAAAATTCCTTGTTTGCGTCGATAAAGTTCGCATAAGGAATATTTATCGCCCCGTTAATGTGTCCTTCGTAAGTCGCATAACAAGGAGAACCCGTGCAACTGAAGTTTGATGGCCCAACAGTGGCCCCTGCATTCCCATTGTATTCTGCAACCGAACGGGCATCCAAAAGAAAACTTCCTTCGCTCGGAGCGGGAGTCGAGTTTTCATATGTAGAAACAGTAATATTCTTAACGACGTTGAATACATCGGCAAGAGTCGCTTGAACGATTGTTTGATCCCGCAATAGATTCCCGATTTTTCCAGCACCGGCGCTTGCGGGTGTCGTGTATATAGAACCACCCGTGAGAATACTTGCCGAAATCTTGGATGAAATCGAACCGTTTAAAACTGCCAAATGCGACTTCTCCACTCCCCAATAATAGAGAGTATACCAGGAACGCAGAGTAGACATCAGGTTGCTATCCGAAGGGGAATCCTGAGCAAAAACGATAAGGTCGACAGCCGGATCAACTCCGAAGAATTTTAGAAAAGCATCGATATTTGCCCCCTCCGGGACTATCGTCTCTGTCTCAATTACTCCATTAAATCGCGTTTGTCCGAAGAAAGTATAATCGGACGATGAAGTAGGTAATCCGTATACCTTCACGCCTGTAGTCGGGCGTAAAAAAGCGCCGGAAAGCGCCCCGCTAGTCACCTGAAAGACCACTAAATTACCTGAGATGCCGCCGGGACGATTGGCGTACCAATTTGAGCGCCAAGCTTCTAAGGTAGAAGCAGTAATTAACCCGAACGTATTTTCATTATAATCGTTGTTCGAAACATTCGTTAATGATTCCAAACCGAATACGACGACAGGGGGACTCGGTAACGTAAGCTTCTCCGACAATGTTATGTATTCGGGAGCGTTCGCGCATTGCAGAACAAAAATCGCCGCCAAGAACCCGACTCCTATTTTAGATAATCTGAAACCTTTCATATTCCCTCCCAAACTATAAGTTAAACGGAAAATTGATCATGAACCCGAAGGTCCGCAATATCGCGGTGTTATACCCCGCATACGTATGAGAATAAAAGAAGTTATAGTAGTTTCCGTATTTGTCCGTGTAACCGAGACTTACTTCCAAATTATGATACACTTCTTTCCTTCCCCAGGCAGGTCTTTCGTGCTCCAGATAATAATTGTACCAGTCCGTTCCGAAAGGAGCTATGGAAGGAGGATTAAGTTGGATCAGGTTTAAAGGAGGAGTTCCTCTAGGATCCGCAAAAGCATAACCTCCCTGACCGATTTGCCCTCTTCCGCCTACTATAAAGATGAAATTATCCAGAAAGCGTTTGTACAAGGCTCCATAATACAGGATATCGTCGGGCACCGGCTTTTCCCTACGACGATAGCTCCATTCTCCCAAAGCTCCGAGGCCCCAGAAATTGAAGTCCTTGCCGAGATAGACATTGATCTCTCCTCCGTTCGCTCCGTCTCCGAGCGCCTGCGGATTTCGATCGTAATCGCCTTTCTTAATTCCTCCCACACGTACAGAAATCGTAGGAACCCAGATGGAATCGTAATCGTATTCGTCTAAAATCTTATAACGAATACCCGCACGGGAATCCACGAACCCGTATTTGTCCTGTTGCTCGGGAGAAGTTAAGGTGCCGAAGTATCGATCGATAAGTTGAACCCTTCCCAATTTTCCGAAACCGGTTTGGATATCGAAGGTCAGTTTATCCGTGATTCCGTATTCGAAAGCGATGGCTCCCACGTTGATCCGGACGTCGTCATCATACGTCGTATGGTATTTGCCCACATATGCGGAATCGTAGGTGGAATTCACCGCAGTCGTCCGTACCCATAATTGTCTTTGGTAAGGCGCCCAGACCGTTTGTGCGAATAACTCGCTAAAGAAGGACGGCTGAGCTAATAATAGAAGGGGAAGAAAAAATCCCTTCCTAAAGATGTATTTCATTTTATATGGATCCAGGGTTTATTCTTTCTTCTCTTCCAACTTGACGTTGAATCGAATGCTCACGAAAAATTCCAGAGCTGAGATTTGTTCTTCGGAAAGTTTGCCCGCAAGATCTTCCAGGTTGACTCGTCCTTTCTCGGAGTTGGGTAAAGAGCCTTGCAGATATTCCAAACGATTCTTTTGAGCCTTTACGAGATCTTCTTTCTTGGCATCTAAGGCGACTTCTCCGTTATAGATTGCCTTACCTAGATTGAATTTTTCCCTTTCCTTGCCGCGAAGAGTCTGGCCTGCAACCGCTCCTCCTCCGAAACCTCCGGATGCCATTGCGATATCGGAAAAAAATAGAAATGCCGTCAAAGCGACGGACAAAATTGTTAAGTATTTCATAAAATTTGTAACTCCCTCTTCTTTTTATTATACGTTACAGAATATGGAGCGGGAGGACCTCCTCCCGCTTTCGTTTTCAGGTATTACTGGTTCTTATAGTTCCAGTCGTCTATAAACGCTTGTTTGGTTGTGGTAGCTGTTGAATTGATGGAATAGGAAGCCACCGTAGTCTTTTTGACTTTAGTCGCTCCACTTCCATTATAATGAGGTCCTGAACCTGAACCTCTTGCGCCAGATTCAACTACACCCTGAAGGTCTGGGGCAAATTTAGCCGGAACGGACGGAAAGGTAGCGGCAGCGTCGCCTTCGTTATCAAAGTTCGCTCCTGGAAAATTTCCCGCCAATAGTCCAAAGATACTCCAACCATCCTCTAAGAATACGGTAGGGCGACCAAGAATCAAGTTGGTGGATATCCCACTTGTTTGGGTTCTAGTATTGGTTCGGCAATATTGTAAAATGGTTTGCCCCTCTTGATAAGCGGTAGCTCCGATATTAGGGTTATTTGTAGAGCTATACGGAGTTGTCCCGTCGGCCGGATTGATTCCAACGGAATAATCGTCCCAGAGCGCTTTAACATAGCTCTTCGGTCTGAACTTTAACGTATTGAACGGAGAAGATGTACCGGTGTAATCTTTCGAGCTATCCAAGGAAGTGCGATCTATCAAGTTCCAGTGAGGGACGAAAACGGCTCCTTTCAAATGCCCTTCGAAAGCCACCGGAGATGCCCCGCTCAAAGTAGATCCGGTAGTATTTTCACCGCCGTCATATTCTTGCCATCCAGCCGTAGCGGTATAACCGTCTGGATTTGCATCGATGGTCGCCTTGGTCCTATTGTCCGAAATGTAAACGGTAGAGGATAATCCCGCCAAACCGTGATGACCGTTATTCTTGACCACTTGGATCGTATCTTCGATGCTTAGAGTCAGAATTCGATTATCTACATTCTTGAGTTGTTTAACCGAAAAAGTTCCATTCTGAGGTGGAATACTCTCATCGGCATCCAATCCCAGTTCGTTAGTCTCGTCGAACTGACCTTTGATCGTACCGTTTAAGATGGCCAAGTGTTCGTGAGAAACCCCCCAATAGCGCAATGCATAGTGCTGGTGACCTATAGATCCGTAATTGTCTCCCGTGCCGCTTGCAAAGACGATAAGATCTTTCGTAGGATCCACGCCATACCACTGAAACCAGCTATCGATACTCGGACCGCTAATGATTCCGTAAGAGTTTGTAATGGAGATTAATCCATTGTTCCGATTCTCCCGGAAAGTTTTCCAGGAATAAGTCGGAACTGGATCGCCCGGACCTGCGTTATTAGCTACTGAAACGTAAACCCGAACTCCGGTAGTGGGTTTAATGATAGTCTTACCGCTTCCGACCTTATTCGCTTGGAAGATTACCAAGTCTCCAGTGATTCCAGCGGGTTTATTGTTAGCCCAATCATCGATCCAATTCCGAAGAGTCCCGGCGGAAATCAATCCGAACTTGTTATCATCGTAATTGTCCGCAGATTCGACGGCCAGGTCCGCAGCGGTGGCGACCTTTACACCGCCACCTCCCCCGCCGAGGCCTGCTAAAGCAAGAGCCGAGCTATCAGAACTTCCTGCACCACCGCAGTTCCCGAACAATCCCAGCGCGATTGCTAGGAGGCTCGTAATTAAGAGCTTTTGTTTCATTTTCATTCTCCTTAAAATGCTGGTCCGAATCGGGTTCCCTCTTCTCTATTCCAAGCGGACTCATTTACCAGGATCGAGAGCAGGTTCCGTTCCTACGAAGGATTTTTCATTATAATGGAGGAATTATCCACTGAATTGGATAATATATTAAAAAGAGAGAACAGTTTCTTGAACTAGAGCGAATGACGTTGGAGGGTGGGAAGAAGAGGGTTTTTGCGGCAATTTAAATCGGAGAATCTCCAAGCCGATCCTGAGGATAGGATACTATATAGAAATTTACATCAGATGTAACAGAAAATACAGTTACTCCAGATTATGTGAAAACATATCAATTTAGTGTGCTGAGCTAGTATTCACCTGACAGTCACCGAAAAACCGGTGGCCCCAGCCTCTTCTGAAAGAAAAATGATTTTAACGACAAAATTATTTACATCAGGAGAAACCGATGACCACCAACACCAATGCAACAGTTAAGGCAACTAGACGAAAGCTAAATTTATTAGAGCTTGCAAATGAATTAGAAAATGTAAGCAAAGCCTGCAAGATCATGGGATATTCCCGTCAACAGTTCTACGAAATACGAAGGAACTTCCAAACCTATGGAGCTGAAGGTCTCTTAGATAGAATCCCGGGAGCCAATGGGCCTCACCCTAACCGAGTCAGTGAAGAAATCGAAAATGAAGTCTTAGAGTATTCTTTACATCATCCGACTCATGGATGCCTAAAGGTCGCTCAACAACTTAGTCTTAAAGGAGTTAAGGTAAGTTCGGGTGGTGTAAGAGGAGTTTGGACAAGAAATAAACTCGTAACTAAACACCAACGGCTTCTAAGACTCGAAGAGCATCATAAAGATAAGATCATACCTCTAAGCGAAAACCAGATACGCCTCCTTGAAAAATTCGATCCCGAATACAGAGAAAGGCACATACAAGCAGATTCTACAGGAGAATTGGTATCTATGGATACTTTCATGGTCGGGTCATTAAAAGGTGTAGGAAGAGTCTATCTACAAACCGTAATCGATTGTCATAGCCGATTTGCTTGGGGAAGGCTCTTTAATAACAAAATACCCGTCACTGCCGTACAGACTTTGAACAACGACGTTCTTCCTTTCTTTGAAGAACATAACATTAAAGTCCAAACCGTTCTAACCGATAATGGTCGTGAGTATTGTGGAAGAGAAGACCAACATCCTTTCGAATTATTTCTTCAGTTAGAAGACATCGAACATCGGACCACTAAAGTTCGCAGGCCTCAAAGCAACGGATACGTGGAACGTCTTCACAGAACTTTACTTGATGAGCACTTCAGGATCGCCGGTAGAACTAAATTTTATGAGTCGATCGAAGAGATGCAGATCGATCTGCATCTCTTCTTTGAAGAATACAATTACAAGAGGGCGCACCAAGGTAGAAACATGAACGGAAGAACTCCTTTTCAAGTCTTCATTGAGGGCATTAAGACAGAAGAATCGGAGGTCCACCAAGCAGAAAATTAGAACAAGCGTTCAGAAGAAGTGTCAGGTGAATACTAACATTGTACAAATTTAGAATGTTATTCTCCCGAATATAACTCAGTGATAGAGCTTCTTAGTTTTCCCGAATCGAGAATAATCTTTGAAAAATTTCGTTCATTAAACTCAACAACACCATCGCTTCTGTATCCGAAGGCATAATCCTTATTTAAATCTATAGCAAAGTATCTAATTTTATTTTCTGCCTTCAAATACTGCTTTACCATAATTCTGTTCATTCGAGGCTCCCAACCCGTCCATATGATGGTTTCCCCAATAATTCCAATATAAGTGCCTTCCGGTAAACGATAACTTAAGGTCATCTGTTCCCTAGAATCTACAGCAACTAAATAAATCTCGTTAGTTATTTGCTTTTGAAACACGTAACCCTTACAACCTATTAATACTATCAAAAAAATGTAGGCAATTCTTATAATCATCGATTTCACTTAACTCTCGAATAATCTATTGATTCTTTCCAAATATAGGTCTGCTTCATATTTCCTCCGTAAGGACCGAAGACCGGGTTATCTCTTGCCCATTCTGGCCCCTTGTCATACAATAATGACTGAACACTAGTAACATTTCTCTGTCTAAAAATTAACTCTTTCCCATTTGAATATATGTCAGTCTTATAATTACCGATAAATTGTTCAACTGGATCAGCACCTGCTTGAATAAGCCCTTTTAAATCGAATGTGCCATCATAATCCGTTACCGAAGCTTCCCTAAGATCCCGTGTATTTCTATACTTATTGTAAAAGAAATCTCTAGCCTTTTTTGTATTAGGCGCGTCTCGTAATGCATCCGTTATTATTGAATCGGTAATCACCCTATCTTCCTCTCCCTTTGCCATTGCCCATTCATAAGTAGTTTTCATTACAAATGAAGTTCTTTGAAACCATCTTGTAAGTCTGTCAGAGAAACTCCGTTTGCCTATTACATTGATCGTAGGCCCGATTTTACCATCTGGAGGAGCAAATTGTTTAGGCTTAAGAGTCATCCCTACTATTGATTTGGATCCTTGTTTCCATTTTCCAGTACTCGTAAAATGGTTCCTAATACCGAGCACATTTGCTGCTTCTTTCCATGAAGAATAACCGCCAAGTTTTGCAGCTGTAGCAAGCGTATCTGAAACTTTATCCAGACGAATCATTCCGGATTTTGTCACTGCTATATGCCCCGTCGGATCCTTATACTTAATCGGATTCCCCGCTACGTAAGAAAAGCGGTTCCAACTTTGGCTGACTAATCCCGTTTCGGGAACAACCGTATCCGCACTCGTAAATCTAGCAATCTGCGGATCGTAATACCGAGCATTATAGAAATAGAAATTAGTTTCTCGATCCAACTCCTGCGAATTGTATTTGGGAGCGAAGTCTAGGTTTCCTCTCTGAACGAGCGTCTCCCCATACGGCTCGTATTGCATACGACTGAGAGTGTGACCGTTCTCGTCCAGGACATGGGCCACGGAATCCACTTGGTCCGTGAGGAAATAGGCGGTGGTTCCCTCTTCGTTCAGGGCGGCTATCCGGACACCGTTCAGATAGATATTATTAATAGAACGTAATACGTTTTCTTCTTCTAAGTATTCTAGACCGTAGAATTTGCTCGGGTAGAGGACTTCTTGGTTTCTGGAACCGGCTCAGGAAGGAACGACCGCGAGTTTGCGGACCCGGAAGCCTCCTTCGTCGTACCAATATCTTCCTACAGTCGCACCGAGTGCATCCTGAACCTGGAAGATTCTATTTTCGGAATCGATCGTGATCTGTTTTGTCAGATCCTTGGAATTGTCTCTCTGCCTGGTCATATTTCCGGAGGCGTCGTAATTCATGACGAGCCTGTCGTTCCCACTCTGGGTGGAATCGATATGGGTGACCTGGTGGTTTACATATTGGTAATTCCACTCATCCGTGACCGTGTTGTCGTTAAAGTTATGATTTCGTTTAGCAAGTAAGTTCCCATTCTTGGCATAAGAGAAACTTTGGCGGAAGGTTTTGGTAAAATTGTCCGCGGATTCCTGGTATTGTCCGTTTGCGTTTACGAGACGATCCAGTCCGTCATATTCATAAGAATACGCAGTAGCGTAATCGGAAGATGTATTTGTGATCCCGGTGATATTGTTCCTACTATTGAATGCATACACCGCATCTTGCAATGTCTTTGTGTTTCCGTCCACTTCTCCCGTGGATTGGATCCGAACGAGCCTTTGCTTCACGTCGTATGTGTAGTTGGTTTGGACTCCGTTTCCTAAACCGAAGCCGGAAGTTTGCCCGAATTCATTATAGGTAATATTCTCCACGATCGTCTTACTGCAAAATCCCGGTAAGACTCCGTTCGTATTCACCTGGACGGAAATTCCCGTGATATACCCCGCGGTTCCGTAACTATAGCAGGCCTTGAGTCTCGTGTGATTGACTGGATGTTCCGGATAGTCTATGGAACTCACACGACCCAATAGATCGTATTTGTATTCCGTAATATAAGGACCATCGGCGAGAGCTATATTCAGATTCTTGAGGTTTCGAGTCTCTTTCTTGACGCGGCCTAGTTTGTCGTAGCTGAAGGCCTTACTCTGTACATTATCCTCTACTTTTACGAGTTTACCGAGTGCATTCTCGCTTCCATATCCCGCATCGTAATCGAAATAAGTGATTCCGTCCGGATTGGACTTAGTGGCCATTCTTCCCAGAGAATCGTAGGTGACGGTGGTCGTAATTCCCCGCGCATCCGTACTTTGGATGAGATCTCCGAAAGCGTTGTAGGAAGAGGAGCTGACTCCCAGATCCGGATCGCTTTGCTTTTTTTGTTTTCCGAAAACGTCATACAGCCAATAGGCCTGGTTTTTACCGGAGGTATCTTTTATGTTGATCCCGCTTGCATCACAATGGAGAGATCCTCCGTCATTCAGGTCGGATTTCTGAATTAGATTTCCTGCAAGATCGTAGCAGAATCCGATCTGAGACCTGGTAGAATCCGAACCGAAATCCTCCACATAGAGAACATTCCCCTTCGCATCCTTAACGGTTCTCTTGCTCGTTCCTCCGCTATGAGTCTCGATCGTTTCGAAAGGATCGTTATAAATATAAGTGATCGTCGTGGATTCGGTTTCTCCCACAGCCTGAGGGAGAATCGCCTGTTTTTGTCTTCCGATCGCATCGTATTTGAAATAACTCGGATTTCTTTCCTGGTTATGAGGAACGAATTTGTCCAATTCTCCGGAATCCGCCCAGTCGGCTTGCCCCGCTCTGGACACTCTTCCGTTTCCGTCATATACGATTCTACCCGATCTTACGAATTTACCGTTAGACGCTGTCTTTACCGTGTGTATGACTCGGTTCATCCCGTCTTTATAACTCCGGGTCGCGAAATCCGGATCTCCCGCACCGGAGGGGAAGATCGTCTTGGCACTCAAAGGAAAATCGGAAGCATAAACGTAGGTTGCGAGAGTCTTCTTACCCGCATCCGTATCCGCGGAGGATTCTACCAATCTTCCGTAATCGTCGTATTCTAAGTAAGACTTGTTTCCGTTCGGATCTATGGTTTGTGTGGGAGAACCGAATGCCTTTCCGTATTGGATCGTGTATTGCGTTTTTAACTGGATGGATCCGCCGAAACTTATCTGCTCGATTACGAATTGGTTTAGCTCCGAATCGTAAACGTAGGAGGTCCCACGGGCGGGGCTTGAACTTACGTCCTTCTCTTCCGCTTTGTTTCCGTAATTGTCGTAGGAAGTCTCGGTGATTCTGGAAGGAACCGAAGGAAGCCCGTTACCGGTATAGGATAGGACGTTACGGATGGGATTTCCTTGGGAATCGTAAGTAAGAGTGCTTGTGGTTTCGTGGGAAGAACCGGAAAGAGAGACCGCCTTCTTGATCCTGGTTTGGTTCGTATTCGTATCGGTTTCGAAATCGGTTACGGTCACAAAGCTCTGAGAAGGGTGGGCCGTATCCGAATAATGGTCCGTCGCGGTTTCTATTTTCCGAACGAGTTTGTATCCGTCCAGAGTCACAGAAGATTCGGAAGTCTGGGTAGGGGTAGCGTTGATGAAATTCTGGACCTTGGACTGTCTTGCCAAGTAACTGATCTTACCCGGAACGGTTTCAATATGAATCACATCGTGAGTATACTTTATGGATCCGTAATCCTTATTATCGGATCCTACGATTCTAGTCTCTTTTTCCGCACCCCCGAGAGCCCGGTTGTCCAGAAAATTCGCATAGGGTTGGCTATGATAAGAATGCACCGTCCTTGCGCCGCTCGCATCCGTCATCGTAAACTCGGTGAATCCGAAAGTATCCGTCTCCTTCTTCCCGTTGATGAACGCAGAGAAGGAGACACCGTTCTTATAAGAATATAATTTAGGAATGGTATTGCCTAACCCATCGTCCAAAACGATCTGAGTGCAGACCCTATAATTGATTCCCAGATCGGGAATATCATCTTCTCCGTTATTATCGAATTTCGTGGAATTCTCATATTGAAAAGTATACACTCCCCCGATTCCGTTCTTCACCTGATCGATCACGTCCGGAACGTTCCCGGTAGACATCGCAAAATACCAGGTGGGTTCTTTGAGATGTATGATCCCTATATCAGTGAGTCCGTCTCCGTTATAATCCCCTTGGATCCATTCGAAAGGATAGACCTTGGACATCAAATCCGGACGCTCCAAAGAAGAGGAGAATACGGGAGAGGCCACGGATACGATCTTACTCTGGGAAAGATCGTAGATTTGGTTCTCTCCCCCGGAAACTACGATCGGATTTCCCCTATGATCGTAATCTCCGTTGAATCCCACATTCCCCGGGTTGAATAGGTTCTGGGTCACGGAAGTTGCAGTAATTTTAATTTTTGAAAATACGATGGAAGTAGCGTCGGTAGGATCCTCATAAACGATGGAGTTTCCTAAAATCTCCGGATAGAGAACATAACGGATCCCCGCCTGGCTCGTTTGGTCGTAAGCGGTATTTTGGATGGGGACATTCACGGATCCCGTGAGAAGTTTGAATTGGACCGTAGTACTTCCTACGGTTCCCAGATACCATTTATGGGGAGTTGCTCTGCGATCCACGAGTAGGATTTGGGCCTTTCCGCTTCCCATAAAATCCCCGGAGAAAAAGCTGAATTGGTTTCTATTATTGCGATTCGTGGAACTCCCAGCTTGGAAAAGATTCTGCAAGAAAGAATCCAGAACGTCACCCGCTACACTCAAGTATCTGGTTCCGCTCGGTCCTGTGAGTAGGAATCTTTGGGCGCTCGTAGTAGTCTGATCGTTTAAGACTAAGACCGATTTCGAAACTGTAGAATCGAAATTGTCCACCGCATATCCGCCGGAGTTTATATCGAAAGAAACGATTTGGGTATCCGACATGCTTGCTAGGTCCGTACGTTTGAATGCTGTTCCCGTATCCTGAGTCACTACGAAGAATTTATTTACGTTTCCGAAATTCCCGAAGAATAAAACCTCATCCCTTGTATTCGTAGTATAACGATCGGGTCTGGAGTTATTGATTCTTACGATCCCGCTTGTCTCAGGGTTGAAACCGGTAAGAACGGATTCCGTAAATGTGGATCCTTTTTTGAAATCGAAGACTCCTGCTTTGCGATCATACAACAAAAGCTCGGGAGAAGAGGAGCAATCGTTTTGGGTAAAGCATCCGAAGAATGGGAGCTCTCCTCTTCCCGGATTCGAGTTCCCGTCGTATTGGTAATCGAGTAGTACGGTTTTCGTGTCCGAAGAAGCGGGAAATACTCCGAAACCTTTCTTCAAGTCCACTTCGTCCAAAGGCAAAGGAGTCTGCATGACTCTGGACTGGTTGGGTCCGTAAGACATATCGCTGTATATTTTATAGCGAAATCCGTTAGACGTAGCTTCTCCGATCCAGAACTTCCCGTCGCTTGCGGAGAAGAATCCTATATCCGTGGCTCCGTCCCCGTTAAAGTTTCCTTGTAACCAACGGGTGATCTCCTTGAATTGGGGAGTCTTGGACCAGATCTTGAAATTGATCGTCCCGTTCTTAGTCTCTCCTAAGGTCCATTCTCCCGAAGAACGATCGAAAAGTAGGAAGTCCGACAATCCGTCTCCGTTATAGTCTCCCGAAAATCGATCGTATCCGAAAAGAGTCTGCTCAGGTGCCGTGAATGTCTTATACAATACCCAATTGGTTTGGAAATAGATGGAAGAGTTCTTGTCCGGATTGCGTTGGTTTTCTCCTACATACCATTTCCCGCTACGAGAATCATACAGGGAAATATCCGTAAGTCCGTCCCCGTTATAATCCCCGTTTAAGAACTGCACTTTCGCACGATCCTTTCCCGATTCGGATAGATCCGAAGTGCTTACGCTATCCAAATTCGCATTGGGAGAATAGTCTCCTCTGTATACGTTCTGGAACTTCTTTCCTATTTTCAAAAATTCGAAACTACCGCCCTTATTGAGCATCAAGGTCCAGAGTCCCGTAGGCTCGTCGAATAACATGGAATCCGAGAGCCCGTTCCCGTCGTAATCTCCCGGAAACCATTCCATACGAAAGATGTCCGGAATACCGCTCATCAATCTTCCGTAATTCTTGAATTGAAAAACCCTTCCGTCGTGTTCCGCAACGATGAAGTCTCTCGTCTCCGGAAGATAGAATGCGATATCCGCTCTCCCGTCCCCGTTGAAGTCTCCGCTAACGTTCCCTTTGAAGAATCGGATCTTGGAAGGTCCTTCGTAATTCTTATAACGGTTCGCATACAATTTAAAATTGTATCCGCCTTCTCTTCTTCCTTCCGCGACCTTCCAATTTCCTGACTGGGGATTGAAGAATAGAATGTCGGAGATCCCGTCTCCGTTGAAATCCCCCTCGAAATATTCCGTGGACCCCGGAGTCACTTCCGGTTCGCTCGAGGCTTGGTTGGATAAATTCTGCCAGGTGAGCAACCGAGAGGCGGCCCCGTATTGGAACTCCGGCTTCGTAGTATGACGATCCGATTCCACGGTTCTTAAGATAGGTCTTCCAGAATCGAAGGAGATGTCGTAAACTAGGGTATAGGTCCAGAGTTTTCCTCCGCTCCAACCCACTTCCACTCGATCCAAAAGTCGATCCATCACCATCGTGAATCCGGAAGCCTTGCTTACGTAGGAATCTCCTCTTTGTTTCGTGAAGAATTTCACATATTGCTTTGGAATTGCGCCGCTTCTGCTATTCCCGGTATATCGTATTTCCTGAATGTATAGGGTCCGCTTATCTGAATACTGGGAAGAATCGTATTGCACCTCCATATAGTTCCCGTTTCGGTCTTCGGTTCGGGAAAGATACCAACTATACGTATTCGAGATTGAATTCGGGTCGTAAATTCGTGTGGAGGATGTGTTTCCGTAAATCGTTTTGGTTCCGGAAGAGTCCTGGACTTCCCAGACTCCTCCGCTTTCTATATTCGTTAATTTTAAAATGACAAAATCGTCGTCGGTGATCTCCGGCCTGTACGTCCCATTCTCGCTGGAACCGGAACCGGATACTTTTATGAGCTTTTTTCCGTTCCATGTGAATGTATCTCTGGAATCGTAAAACAAGGCTCCGTATTCGGGAGTTCTAGTAATCGCTCCCAGTCCCAAACTCCATCCTATCCCCGTCCATCCGTCTCCTCCGGTGGAAGAATAGGATAACGCAAGACTCGGCTGCACTCCCGATCTTCCTACCGGTACTTGGATGGGATAATTTAAAGACACCGCTCCGTAATGATTAGGTTCGGGTGGAGCCACAAATGCCGCTCCGGATACCGGATCCGCCTTTGTCTCCGGATCGTCCACTGCCGCGCTATAATTGGTTGAGATCGAAAACAGATCGCTTCCCTCCGGAGCCGGAGCAGATCCCGGAGAAGGAAGACTCGTGCCAGAGGAGAATGTTCCTACGGACGAGAATACTCGGTTGAGTAAACCCGTTCCGTGCGTACAGGAACTTAAGAGGAGGGGGAGGACGACCGTATAAACGGCCGCCCTATAGAATCTTTGCATCGATCTTTACCGAAATTTTAGTTCGAGATCTTAGTCCAGATCGTGAACTCTCTTTCGATGAGAGGAGCGATGAAGAAATTGTTCATCCCGTACTGGAGGGCTCCTCCAGGGCTGGAGAAATCCAAAGGCATAGCCCGAATCCTGCTCGGAGGGACCAAGAAATCGCCGGTCGCAGTCCAGACCGCCAGGCCAAATTGGGACGATCCAGTTATATCCGGACTTGTATGATTTCCCAGATTCGTAGTGCTGACAAAGAATTCTCCGGGCCCCCTCAGCGCGGGGGTTCCCGTTACGTTCACATATCTACCGCGAATCGAAGTCTTCGAATTTTGAGTATGTTCCCAGATAGAAACCAGAGTAGATCCGAACAAACTTAGTTTTTTAGGAACCTTAGTGGCAGAAGTAATGATACTATCAATTGCCAAACTTGCCGCATCCGCAAAAACCCCGGTTTGCAAATGTATAGACCTTAGATAAATACGATTATCTTTTCCGTATTCGACATATCCGGTTGTTCCCGAAGCATAAGTCAAAACTTCAGTCGTGTTCGTATCCACACTTTGCACGGCATTGACCACTTGGTTAACCGTATCAATCGCCACAACCTTCGCTTCATTCGTAGGCAACTTCCAGGAAATCAAGGTATAATTGCCTACAGTAGAAATACTCAATCCCGTCGTTCCCAATGAACCGCTCGAACTAAGATTGAATAAACTATCATTCGATACGGTGCCGGTTGCCAAATCGACCGAAGCCATTTTCAAATCGTAGGTGTCTACAGGAGTATTCCGATCCGTTTGCAAAACAAACGTAACTTTATTATTCTCCTTCCAGCTTCGGTATGCCGTATTATATGTAGGAACAGTAGTGCCCGTATTCACCAAACTCGATAAAATGGAGAAGTTCGACTTAATGGTAGCACCTGTATTAATATTATACAACACACCGGTAACCCGATTCGTCCTGTTCGTACCAGAACTGCTCCCAGTCGTAATCAATTCATTCCAAGCAAATAATACAGTATTATCTCCAACATAAATGTCGATTGCAGAAAATTCAGAATTGAATGCTGGTCCAGAAAAATTTCCTGAAATCGTAGTGGATAGAGTCGACAAATCAAGGACGGCAAAACGATATTCAGTGTCGCTAGTTTCAAAAGGATAAATTTCCCAGGTTACCACCGCCTTATTATTCTTGATACTGACATTGAAATTTAGAACACCAGAAACGTTATTCCCAGTGGAATTGACCGCGTTAATTTTAAATTCGTTCGTCAGTGGGACCCCGGTAGATAATTGATAATATCTCCCGTATACATTGCCATCCGTCCAACCCGTATACGAGGAAGCGCGAAGATGAAGAACGAGAGCAGTATCTCCGTAAGATACGATCTTCGGAGCCAATGCATAAGTAACTCCGGCATTTGCACTTACAATAAAATCGGACTTAGACGGTTCCAATTTATAAGAACTTCCCGTACTACTGGTTAATCCGAATAAGCCATTCGATAGAAAGTTATTAAAATAGCTCGCATCGGCCCAAGAGTTCCATAGAGCCACGCCTCGGTTATACGCTCCGGACCAATTGATCGCATCCGAATTCACCTTAAAGCCCAGACAGCTTATAGGATGGAATGCATCTACGCCGGAACAACCAACACTAGAGCTTAGAACAAAGGGAAGATACTGGCTCAAGTTCCATTCCGTAGGCAAAAAGACGGAGTTCACTTGGGCATTCCAGTCGTTGAGAAAATTATTTTCAACCGTCAATCTCACGTCCGATGTCGTCAAACTACCTTTAACGAAAACTTCCGAGGTTTTCTTTCCCACCTTCTTGATCGCCGGACTCACCGTTAGGGAGTAAGAACCATCCGAAGCGGGAGAAGATTTCGCGGAGATCGTGTATTGGTTCGGGTCTCCTAAAATATAGACCTTATCGTTCACTTCCGCAAGTCCACTCGGATTCGCGACATGAATAACCGTATCTCCGATTGCCAAGGCTTCCTGCAATTCTCCTCGCATTTTACGAACATCCGAATATGCAAGAGGCCAGATCGTCCTACGATAGGCATTACTTAAAGAAGGCCTCAAATAAAGACTAATCAGACTTACTTCAGGATCCACATATGCGTGACGCGTAGGGAGCTCCACGCAAAGAGAAAAAGTTTGACTAACAAAATCCAGCGTTCTGCCGCAACTCTTCAGCTTGTAGTCATCATTATTATCCAAATCTTTAACTACATGGAACCAGTCGGACCTATCTCCACCAAACCCCATACTCAATTCCAAATCCACCACCTGATCAATAGAAAAGCTCTTAGTGCTATCGATTATATTATAGCTGAAATTTGCAAAATATTGGAACCCGTTGAGGACGGTCGGCGTTCCGAAATTCGGAGTCAGATAGGTAGTCCTATCTAGCTTAATATTCAGCTCGACTTTTTCTCCAAAACCGACCTTACCCAGAAATAAAGACTTTACATTCGGGTTATAAGGATAATCTCCCAGACTATTTAAGTCCCAGGAAGTATTAATTGTATATTCTCTCTGAGTCTCTAAAGGATTCGTACCAAATGTCTGCTCTTCCTCTTTTTTAAGTAAATCCTTGTAGGAGATATAAACGATATCATAATAATCCCCCGCCCAGATGATCGAATCCACCCCTTTCACCATAGGAACTTTTTGGCTATTTGTTGGATCAAATGTCCGAATCGAGTCATCTAGATCTTTGAAATATTCCGTAAGATTATAATATTTTCCGTTGGAATAAATTGCCCAAACTCCCGCGTTCTTTTTTTCCTCGTCTGTCCAAGTGCTAAGAGGCTTCTGAACGCATGCGGTTCTAGACTGCCCGTCGGATCCAGTATGAGTCTCGTCCACGCAAGGAATATTAGTGGGAACCGGTCCGAGGGTCTTAATTCCCTTCAAATGTATTTTATATTCTCCTAATGTAGGAGCGATCTCGGCCAGATTCACAACATAATCCTGAAATTCTACTTTCAGACCGTTACACTGCAATCTTTCCAAAACCTTTCTCAATGTAATGCCAGGAGAAAGAACATTCGCTGTCCTTGCACAAACGTCAGAATTTTCAGGCGCATCAAACGCAGCCACACGATACATTTGCCGAATATTAGGACCGTAAATCCTAACCAAACCCGTCCTTCCTTTCGAATTTTCCTCTATGATTTTCAGGTTGTCTCCGCTGAAATTCAAAAGACTAGACTTATAATTCGAATCGGGAACATGGCTCATCTCATAATCTACGATAAAAATTTTCGGATTATAGCCAGCGGCAATAGCATTCTCGATCTCAACCGTATTCAAGCCGGTAAGTTCGACCACATAGGGACCGAATTCAGAGCCGCCATAAACACTAACTTCAAAAAGACTATAGTCATCATTTCGGAGTCGGAAACTTTGTACAGGGATCAGATCCCCTGTACCCGACTCGAACATCAAAGAACAAAGAATATTCTTCAACTTAACAGGCATATTCACGGAAGCGTTCTTTATATATAAGGCGGCTCTTACGTAACCTGCATTGGCATCCACTTTGGAGGTTTCGTTGATCTTCTGAGACTTTTCAGAACGAAATTTCTTCGCCTTCGTACTAGCGGATGATGATTTTAAGTTGTTCGACTGTGTATCAATATTATTCTTAAAAGGCTTATCTGCCCATTTTGTAGTCGTGGTGGATAAGGAATTTTTTGCCTCCCAACTATTCGAACTACTGGATGCATAATTGAATCCTAACTGAACCGGCCCTATTTTCGTAGCTGTCCCATAACTTAGACTATTACTTACGGATTGAGATAATTCGTTAGAACTTGCAAACGAATCCTGAAACTGAACCGTCTTAAGATTTACCTCATTCTGATGAATGCTCTCGGAGCCTTTAGTCTTAGTAGACTCGAAATCACTGGAGTTAATTTCACTCGTTATCTCATCAGAGGTGTTGGAGGAATTTTTGAGAATTTCGATCTTCATCGTTATTGGGGGAGCCACGATCGCTTCAATAACCGGATAATCCGCCACCCAGACATTTGTAGTTGTCTCATCGGTGTTCAAAATTCCATCACCGTCAAAATCGTTTGCAATCGTGGTTCCAGTAGGATCGATCACCCCGCCTAACGCGCTAGCATTTACTTTAGTTCCCGGAGTAAGCTTAAACAGATTGTTTACAGGAACTGAGGGAGTTATCCCAGGCACTCCTCCGTTATCGACAGCAAGAGGAACTTTTTCCGCCCGCAGCCAAACCGCTTTTTCGAGATTCACATCCTCTAAGCGATCTCCATCTCCCCAAAGCGAACATCCCAAAGCAAAAAGCAAATGCAAAAGTGCATAAGACCTGAAGACAAAGCGGTAGCGAGAGAGCATAAAATCTCCTTTAAAATGAAATTCGATTTTTGTTCGTACGTTGCGCCCCTCAAAGAGAGTAAGGGAACAAAACAATATCAAATTTTATAATTATTCAAGAAGACATCCTACAAATACGAATAACGCAAAACGACAGATATGCCTTCAGATTTCGGACGGTCGCATCATTTGATGGATTTTGTCTACAATATTGTCATAATTTTTTAAAAAAATATATTTCAAAACAAAAAATTATATTTTTATAATTAACAACACCAGAATGAACAATATATAAAACATACGCAATTGTTCGAATTTTCGTTTTCGGCCGCTAACAGTAGATATGCGTGCAAGTTGTTTAATTTCATTAAACAGTATCAAATGATGCCGTTATGAAATCTTTGGGAAAATACCGTACATCTAATAAAAGAAAAAACCGAGATCGATGTAAATTGTGCGTCGAGAATTGGAAAAAGCGTAAGCAACTGCAAGAATATATGCAAATTTCTCCCTCCGGCTCTTGACAAAAATAGAGGAACAAAAATGCATTCCGATATTTTAGATCCATTTTGATAGTTAAATTTCTTCACCCCCCGTCTTCCCGGTTGATTTTTTTTCCCGTTCCTGTCCCATTTCCCGCACCCCGATGGATGTAGATACGTGGTTCGGATCACAATAGGAGTAAAATCGAATGGAAGAATTCGTGATTTTAATGCGCTTGGATTTGATGAATAAGGAGGCCCGACCTTCTCCCGAACAATTGCAAGTCTACATGAAGCAATATCAGGATTGGGTGGGAAGCATCGCCGCTCAGAATAAATTCAAGGGAGGGACAGGGCTCTCTCATGAAGGAAAAGTAATACGCAATCGATTGGTCACGGACGGACCTTATGCGGAAACCAAGGAATCTCTGGCAGGCTATATCATCGTAAAAGCCAAAGACTGGGACGAGGCCTTAAGCTTCGCAAAGGAATGTCCTATTCTTCAAGGAGAAGGAAATAGCGTGGAGCTACGAATGATCTCGGGAGTTCATGAAAGCGAGGGAAAAGCATGAGTACCATCGGTCTCACCTCAAAAGAACGGCTTCCTTTTCGTATCGGTCCTATCGCCATCCTATCCGTAGGGCTTCTTGCGTTTATTGCCAGCTTGCTTTGGTACAGTCCGATCCTTTTCGGAGGAATATGGATGGAATACAGAAACCCGTCGGCGAATTCTTCTCCTCTTTGGATGCTTGTCGCTCCCTTACGGGAACTCATAGTCTCTTATCTACTCGCAAAATTATTCCGAGAGCTGAGAATATTGGAATGGAAGAACGCGATACTTCTCTCCTTTCAGTTATGGTTGGCGTTTCATGCTGTAGGCATGGCCGGTGCGGTGATTTGGGACAATATGAATTGGAAACTCGCCAGCGTTCATGCGGGAGATTGGTTGATGAAAATGATTCTAATGTCCATTCTACTTTGCTATTGGAATCGAAAAATAAACGAAGTATCTGCATGAAATTTCCGGGCAAATCCTGAAATAAGGATAAGAATGTACCGTGCAGAATACGGAGTTAATCCCTCACTTATTTCGAACGGAATATCGTAAGATTGTTTCCGTACTCTGCAAATTCTTCGGATCCGAGCGAATCGATGTGGCGGAAGACATCGCAGGAGACACCTTTCTCACCGCTGCGGAGACCTGGGGGATTACCGGAATCCCCGCTAATCCTTCCGCCTGGCTTTATAGCGTAGCTAAAAACAAGGCGAAGAACTTCCTACAAAGAGATTCCGTATTTCGAAACAAAGTATTTCCCGCTTTAAAAAAAGAATATACTTCCGTCTCGGAAGAAGAACCGGATCTGTCTGTGGAGAACGTTTTCGATAGCCAACTCGGTATGATGTTCGCGATATGCCATCCTTGTATTTCAGGGGAGGCTCAAATCGGCCTTTCTTTACGAATTCTTTGCGGATTCGGCATAGAAGAAATTGCGGAAGCTTTTCTTACGAACAAGGAAACGATCCACAAAAGACTGGTAAGGGCCAAGGAAAAGCTGAAAAGCAATCGAGTCCCTATAGAAATCCCTCCTCTTCCGGAGATCCAAACACGTATCACCGCGGTTCTCGCAACGATCTATCTTTTATTCAACGAAGGATATCGATCTTCGAGCGGCAGTACGATTCTTCGCAAGGAACTGTGTATGGAAGCGATCCGTCTCTGCGAAATGCTCACGCAAGACGAGAATACGAACCGACCCGAAACGAATGCACTACTCGCACTCATGAATTTTCACGCCTCCCGATTGGAAGCAAGATCGGACGATAAGGGAGAAACTGTACTATATGAGGACCAGGATCCGAATTTATGGAATTATAAAATGATACAAAAAGGAGAATATTTTCTAAGTCGATCCGCCTCCGGGGATCGACTCACCAAGTATCATTTGGAGGCAGGCATCGCATACTGGCACACTCAAAAGTCGGACACTCCTGAAAAATGGGAGAGTATATTACAGTTATATAATCACCTTTTGCAATTGGAATATTCTCCCGTAGCGGCCCTGAATCGCACTTATGCGTTATCCAAGGCGAACGGGAAATCGGAAGCGATCCGAGAGGCCGAAAAACTGGATTTAAGGACTAATCGGTTTTATTTCGCCTTGCTCGGGGAACTATACACCGGGATCGATAACGAAAAAGCTAAGGAAAACTATCGAATCGCTTATTCTCTCGCAAAAACGGAAGCCGACAAATCCTCCATCCGGAAGAAATTGGATTCGATCTAACTCGTCATCCAAACCCGATAATATAGGATGTTAAAATCAATCCTCGGAAAGAGCCGAAGACCAAAGAATCAAAGAATCCTTTTCTCCTAAATTGGCAAGTTCCTGTAGATCCTTTCCTAGAAAAGTCATGCTGTCCCCTTCTTCCAGATCGAACCATTTGCCGCCCACCTTCAATCTCAAGGATCCGGATTGAAGATATAGACTTTGTCTTTGCTTGGATTGCACTTTCGTAATGAATGTCTTGGCGACTCCGGAAGAAAGACGGATTTCGAATAGCCTGGTCTGGAATCTGGTCTCCTCATGCAAAAGAGGTCGGATTTTATAAACCCCTCCTTCGATTGCCTGTTCCAAAGAATCCTCTTTTCGATAGATTTTGGGAAGTTCCTCTTTGGAAAATTCCATCAGACTGGAAAGGGGTAATCGAATCGCTTTGGAAATCTTCCAAAGAAGCGCGATAGAAGGAGTCGCCTTTCCGGATTCCACCAAGCTGAGCATCCCTCTGCTCACTTGGGATAGCTCGGCCAATTTGCCGAGAGAGAGACCTAATTCCTGTCTTCTCTTGCGAACCAAGGTCCCTATGGATTGGATGAGTCCTCTTTCGATCGGATCAACTGTAGGCATATATCTTCTCCCTCTGCTCAGAATTCCAATTCGATGAAGGACAGAAGTGCTATCCAATCGAAATTCCAATTTATTGGATAAGGATTCTAATATAGTTCATTACAGTCAATTATATTAAAGTCAAAGCGGTTATTTTTGCAAAAACTGCAATATCCTAGCCCCTGAGGGAGTTCCTTCTAAAAAACCGGCTCCTTATCCAGAGTAGAAAAGGCAGAACGCATCCAAAACCTGCCAATCCGACAAGCCAGCCCGGATGAGCATAATATCCCTTCTCCAAGACGAGGTCCCATTCTCCTAAATTCGCAAAATTCAAATAGGAAGCCTGGGCTAAGAAGAATAGAATCCACCCCGGCCAAAAGAGTCTCTTTCCGGCGAATAAAAACGGAAGGCTCCAAAGTAGATACCAAGCGTTCAAAACCGGAGAAAAAAAGAAGAATAGAAAGAAGGAAGCGGCCATTATCTCCTCCCTTCTCAATTTGTAGGACTTCCTACATTTTAATAGGATTAAGATTCCTGAAAGTAGAATCAAACCCCAGGCGAACCTTGCGATTCCTTCTCCCATGTAACGAAGAAGAATGTACCCTAAAGGAAAGAATTCGAATCCGTTCGCAAATCGACTCACAACCCCTAAATCTGTTCCGTCCGAAGAAAGAAAAAATACGGTATAAGGAAGAAGAAAACCTAAAGAGAAAGAAACTACAACCCCCGTAAAGACCGAAAGACCGAATCTTTTCCGGAAAGATTCGAATATTAAGAGAGGAAGAAAAATCAGCGCGAATCCCTTTACGGCCGTCGCAAGCCCGGAAAAGAAAGCGGCGGTCCTAAATCTTTTACTCCCTGCCAAACTGAATGCGAAGAATAGAATAGATACTCCTATAATATCCGGGTGCCCGTTCAGAAACGTTTCCTTGAGCAGAACCGGATTCCACCAATACATAATTCCCGAATTCCTACCGTATTTTCCGCGAATCCAATAAAATAAGAATAAATCCGGAATAAGCAGAAAGAATTTCAGGGCGGCGAGCTTCCAAGGAAACAGAAAATGGATTAAAAAAAAATAAATCTCCAATACGGGACCGTAAATGGTCGGCCAATCCGGATGGTTGATTCTGGAGAGAATTTCTGCATGGATCGGTTCCCTATCGCCGAAAAAATCCTGGGGAATCGGACCGTAAGGAGATCCGAATCGACTCGTTTGGAATCCGTCCCAGAGATACCTTGCCCAATCGTCTTCGAATACCGGGGATAAAAAAACGAGAAACATTCTGATCCCCAATCCAGACCAAAAGTAGAGTTTCTCCGATTGAGCGGTTTGTCCTAGAAGGGAAATTACCGCATACAACAGAATCAGAACAGAGAATCCGAAAAGAAATCCCCACGCGCCTAGATTTCTGTTATCGTTTGCGACTTCGAAATATCCGAATATAAACATATAACCGAGTCCGACTGCGGTCCATGCCGAAATCCTAGTTTTATCGCCGAACTCAAATGAGAGAATATACTTTCGAAAATGATTCATCGGTCGTTTTCGTTAAATATTATTAAACTATTATACATTATATTGTTCCAATTCCGCTATATCAGATAATTCGTATATTTTATTTGACATCAACTAAAATATACCAAGTTTGGAGCCATGATTCGTTTCGCTTTCTTTTTTACGCTGCTTCTTCTATCCCATTCTTTACTCGCTTCGGAAACTAGAATTTCCGGACTCAAGGGTTGGTTCGTCGACGCTTCTACCTCCCTGTATCTTTCCAAGCAAGGAGCAATACTCATAGACGCCAGAGAAGGAATCACGCTTCCTTCTTTACCTAAATCGATCTCGCTGGGCTGGCAGGAAATTTCCCGGAAAGATTCCCCTTTCGCAGGGAATCTTCTTCCGGATTCCGAGGCAAAGGCGGTGTTAGCTAAGAAAGGAATTCTTCCTAATACAGTTCTTCTAGTATACGGAGATCCTACGGGGGGATGGGGAGAAGAGGGAAGAATCGTATGGTCCCTAAGAACATTAGGTTTTTCGAAATCGTTTATCATAGACGGCGGATATGCCGCCTTGAAAAAAGCATCCAATTCCTCCGTTCCGGATAGATCCGATATACTCGCTAAGATACGCAATAGCTCCTCCGAGCAAAAGAAATGGGGTGTGGATCAAAACTTCGTCTCGGCGAAATTAGCGGATAAGAATACCGTCTTCATCGATACCAGGGAAGAAAGGGAATATCTGGGAGAGACCCCTTACGGAGAATCGAAAGGCGGCCATTTGCCGAAAGCGAAATGGATTTATTATAGGAATTTTCTAGATAAGGAAGGTTTTCTACTTCCGGATTCCAAGATACTTGCCAAACTTCACGAATTGGGAATCTCGAAAGACAAAACGGTAGTCTCTTATTGCACGGGAGGAGTTCGATCCGGTTGGATGACTTCCGTACTCGCATCTTTAGGATACGACGCTAAAAATTACGCGGGTTCCATGTGGGAATGGACTTCTCCGAAGTTCGACAATCCGTTGGTATTGAAATAAGACGATAGATGTCCCTATTAAAAGAGAGAAAATTCTATGCCGGAAGTCTCTTCCTAATCCTGATCATTGCAAGCGTTTACCTAGTTTGGCCCACAAAGGAAATCGTTCCGATCGAAGACGTATTCGGAGAAAAGCCTTGGGCCAAACCTCTTCCCTATCTTCCTCCTCTAAAAGGAGTAGGTGAAGTAAGAGCCGAGAATTGCGGTAATTGCCATAAGGAAATCTATGAAGAGTGGAAGACTTCCACCCACGCTAACGCGCTTTCGGATCTGCAATTCCAATCCGAATTATCCAAGGAGTCCTCCCCTAAATGGCTTTGCCTAAATTGTCATACGCCTATTTCGAATCAAAGAGAGACGTTAGTTGGCTATCTTAGAAACGGAGATTACAGGACTCCGATCGAAGAAAAGAACCCTCATTTCGATCCTAAAATGAAGGCGGAAGCGGTGACATGCGCCGTCTGTCATATACGGTTGGATGAACAAGGACAATCCTATGTTCTGGGAGCCAACGGAAAAACCAGCCCTCCCCATCCGGTTCGGATCGATCCTGATAGTTTAAGAAATCGCTGTTTAGACTGTCATAATGCGAATTACGTTTTGGACGATCAATTAGTCTGCGCCTTTAAGACCGGGGACGAAGCGATACGGGAAGGCAATTCCCACGGAAAAGCCGCCTGCGGCTCCTGTCATATGCCGGAGATACGAAGAAGAATCGTCAAGAAGGAACTAAACACTCCTATCCGGACGGCGCATAAACATTCGTTCATAGGCGGCGGAGTGCCTAAAAAATTCGATTTGTATCCCAAGCAAATTCCAGGAGGTTACGGAAGCGGACTGCAAGTAGGAGAGACGGAATGGAAGTCCATAGGACAAAAAATAGAATATTCCATTTCCATAACGAATCGGAATGCGGCTCATAATATTCCGACGGGAGATCCGGAGCGTTTCCTTTCCGTTAAAGCCTTTCTTTTGGATAAAACGGGTAAGATTTTGGATTCGAAGGAAACCAAATACGGTCAGGAATGGGAATGGTGGCCGAAAGCGAGAAAAGTAGGCGATACAAGGATTCTTCCGGGAGAAACAAAAATCTGGAAAGGAACCCTGGAAGAAAAATCAGGATCTCCGGCAAAGATCATTTTGGAATTCTATCATGTCCGTCTAAAAGAAGCTAACGCTCAATATATGAGAAAAGGACACGACGCTCTTAGTCCCGAACTAAGAAAGAAGGTCAGCAAGATCGAGGATTTTTATCCGTTTTCCAGTCTAGTATACAAAGAAGAAACCGACTTGAAAACGAACCGACGCAAAATCCATTCTCCAGAGGAACTGATGAAACAATCCTATTTAAGAAGGGGGGAATAGTATTTGAGCTCGGAGATAAATCTTAGCTCCGTATACTTCCTAATTCCCGCTTTGAACGAGGAGGAAAGTCTTCCGGGAGTGATACGTTCCTTGAAGGAATTAGGCGTATCTTTGTCCCATATAGTCGTTGCGGATAACGGCTCGACGGATTCCACACCCAAAATCGTTCTCGATCTGGGAGCGAACTTAGTGCAAGAAACGGAAAGAGGTTATGGAGCGGCTTGTCTTGCCGGGCTTAAGTTCTTAGAAAGGCAAGGAATCAAACCGGAATTCCTCGTCTTTATGGATGCAGACGGGTCCGACGATCCTAAGGATATCTATGCTCTACTCCGTCCTTTTTCGGAACATCCAGAAACCGATTTCGTGATCGGATCTAGAATTCTAGGTAAAGCGGAGCCCGGCTCTCTTTCTTTTCTTCAAAAATTCGGAAACGCTCTAACTTGCACTCTCATCCGAATTTTCTATCGTAGAAAGTTCACCGACCTGGGACCGTTTCGAATTCTTAAATGGAAGTCCCTTTTGGGTTTGGCTGTTAAAGACAGAACCTGGGGATGGAATGTGGAAATGCAAATCAAGGCGATTCGCAAAAGATATGTGATCGAAGAAGTTCCGGTGAATTATATCAGAAGGAAAGGCGGGAAATCCAAGATCAGCGGAAATCTTATAGGAAGTATCCGGGCTGGCGGAAAAATACTTTGGATTTTTTTTAAACTGACTTTAGGTTTTTAGAATATTTCCTCTACGGTTTTCGATTTTTAGAATTTTGCAACGAGAATAGAACTCGCCGAACCTTCGACCAACTGTATGGTCGTTTGAGATGATTCTGA
This sequence comes from Leptospira wolffii serovar Khorat str. Khorat-H2, assembly GCF_000306115.2. Classification (NCBI taxonomy): domain Bacteria; kingdom Pseudomonadati; phylum Spirochaetota; class Leptospiria; order Leptospirales; family Leptospiraceae; genus Leptospira; species Leptospira wolffii. Next base: position 442,694 of record NZ_AKWX02000023.1, on the reverse strand, counting down.
TATCCGCTCCTGCTTTCCGAATTCCACTCGGAAGTAGGAATAAGATTGCGCTGCTGCAACACCGGCGCCCAATCCTCGGAATAATCCGATCGAAAGGCAAGTTCTTCATCGGCAAAAATAGCGAATATCTCGGAATACATTCCTAGAATCGCCTTCAGTTCGTAAATATCGTATACCTGAAGCACGTCGAAACCGATTCTTTTCAATAGACCGGAAAGCCCCGATATACCCTTGAAGTTTTTCTCGACGATTACGATTCTCCCGTCCACGAGGTCGTCGTTCATTACCAATTCTTCGGAAACGCTTCTGGAGAGCGGTAGAAAAATATCCACTTGCGTTCCTTTATCCGGTTCGCTATGGACATGAATCGCTCCTCGAGATTGTTGAACGAAAGCGTAAACCATAGGCATACCCAACCCGGTTCCCTTTCCCGCTCCCTTGGTAGTAAAGAATGGTTCGAAAATTCTCTCCCGAGTAATCGCATCCATTCCGATTCCCTCGTCTCGAACGGAAATCAGACAGCAATCCCCCATTTCCTGGAGTCCTGGTACGACCGCTCTTTCCGTTCCGGCGGGACAAAAGGAAACGGATACTAAAATCCTTCCTCCCTGCGGCATGGCATCCCTGGAGTTGATTCCCATGTTCAGAAGCGCGTTTTCCAATCCGTTCCTCTCGAAGTCGCAGCATAAAGGAAAATCTTCGAAGGAAAAATCTATAGTTACGACATCGTTTCGGATCCGAGTCAATACGGGAGCGAATTCCTGGACTACGCGACTCACATCGTAAGTCTCTGGATTGATCGCTTGTCTTCTGGAAAAAGATAATAGCCTGCGGTTCGCCTCCGCTCCTCGCTTAACCGCATCCTGAGCGGAACTCACTCGCTTCATCAGCTCCGGAGAATCCTTTAGCTTCAGTTCCAATAGATCCAGATTTGCAAGTATGACGTTTAGAAGATTATTGAAATCGTGAGCCATTCCTCCGGCCAGTTGACCTACCGCTTCCATCTTCTGGAATTGCCTCATGGAATCGTTCCATTCTTTTTGTTCCGTGATATCCTGCATGGTTCCGGACGTTCCGATAAGCCTTCCTTCGGCATCGAGTAAAGTTTCTCCTCGAACCAATAGATGCTTTTCGGTTCCGTTAGCGGTGATCACTCGGAATTCCGCATCTTCGAAAATTCCTTCTTCGGAGAGTCTAATATAATTCTTAGTAATTCTCTCCCTATCCTCGGGATGTATCAAGCTTAGGAATTCCTCGAATCCCTTCGGAGGCTCGCTCTCATCCATTCCGAAAATTTCATATAATCCGGGAGACCAGGTAAGCTCGCCGTCGAAATACATTTTCCAGCTTCCGATCTTAGCTATCTTCTGCGCATGCTGAAGTTCCTCCTTGCTTCTGGTCAACTGTTCCGCCGCGAATTGCAATTTTTGGGTCGCGAGACGGTCTTCCGTCTTATCCCTACCTACCGAGAAAATTGCACCTGAATCGGAAGAATGAACGGAGTTCCAATAGATAACCCGTATATCTCCGTTTTTCGTAATATAACGGTTTTCAAAACCGTAAGAATGGCCTTCCTTGCATAATTTTGCGATCTCATTCTTGGTATATCCCACGTCCTCGGGATGTATGAAATCGTAGATATTCTTTTTCTTAATGGACCTTCGATCGTATCCTAAAATCCTTCTAAAGGAAGAATTGGCCTTTTGGATATTCCCGTCCGAATCTATGGTGAGAATCATATCCAAGGAAAGCTCGATAAACGTCTTCCTTTCCTCGTCGGCGACGCGACGACTCACTACCTCGGCGAACCTTTTGGATACCACTCTCAAAAGATCGATATAAGCCTCTTCTCCGCTAAGCACTCTCTCCGAAAGAAGCTCTATCTCGTAGAATCTGCCGTCAGAAAGAACAGGAATGCCCATCCAGGATCGAAATCCCGCAGCCAAGGCAAAATCCTTTCTCTTAAGTTCCGTATCCGCCTCCAGATCGGGAATAAAATACAATTCTCCGGACTCGGTAACCTTCTTAAGAATCCCTTCCTTTACGCTGAATTTCTTCCCGACGGAGCCTTCCCGGAAAATCAGCTGTTTATCGTTAGTTGAAACGAAAGGGTCCTCGTCGTGGATAAAAACGAATCCCTCCTGAAAACGCCAGATCTGTCCGAAGGACCAGGGGGTATTTTGAATCAATGTGCGTATAACTTTTTCGAAGGCCGAGTGCAGATTCTCGGAAGCCGATATATTCCACAAAAGAGTCTCGCCTAAATTCCAAGAGAGCTCTTTTTTCTTTCTATCCGTGATGTCCTTATAATAAACGAGATAGCCTTTTTCCGTCGGAAATATTCTTACATCCAACCAGTAATGAAAAGGCAAAAAGAAAGATTCGAAGAAGACAGGCTCCCCGGTTTCTTGCGCCTTTCTGTAATTCGTTTCGAAATCCGTACCGATAATTCGAGGAAAGTGTTCGAATAAGTTCCTACCTACTACGTCGACGTTATGAAATCGGAAAAGAACATTTGCCGGCTCGTTTAAGTAAAGAATTTTCCATTTCTTATCGAAAACTACTACGGCGTCGGATATCCTATTTAAGATCATACCCATATCCGAAGTCGATAAGGGTAAAGAAGAGCCTAAGCTCTCATCCGAAAATTCATGATCCTTATGCGAAGACATCACACACCTTAGGCAGGCCTTTTTAGCAGGCTTAAAAGCGAATACAAGTAGAATTCGTTCCGCTTACATTTTCGCCGATTTGCGAACGATCGTTAAACGTCTATATGGGGACTAAGGATTTAAGACGGTAAAATACGTAGGAATTCCGACTTACGGATGCAACAAACGTCGCATATTAACCGAATTGGGCAATAATTTCCGAAACCTTATCCGGCGCGACTGGTCTGGAATAATAGTATCCTTGTCCGATATCGCATCCCGCCTCTTTCATCAGTCTTTCGACCTCGGCGTTCTCAATCCCTTCGGCGACCACATTCATACCTAGTTTATGCCCCAGATCGATGGAAGCCTGGCAGATAAATAAGGATTCCCTATCTCTTGGCGAATCCATAACGAAAGACTTGTCTATCTTCAATTCCGTAAAGGGGAATCTGTGCAATTGTTTCAGGGAAGAATATCCCGTTCCGAAATCGTCGATAGAAAGGCCGATTCCCCGGATCCTCAATCTGGTTAAAATATCCTGAGTGAATCTTATATTCTCCAAGAAACTGGTCTCGGTGATTTCCATTTGAAAATTGCTCTGCGGCAATCCCCTCTTCTTTACCTTTGCGAAGATATGCTCCGGAAACTCCAACTCCGTGAGAGTTACGGGAGATACGTTAACGGCCACACGAAGAGACTTACCGTTGGAATTCCAACCCGAGCACTGATCGATCGCCTGATCTATGATCTTTTCCGTCATTAGATTCAGGATTTGACTTTCTTTCTCCATAACGGGCAGAAAGGAATCCGGAAAGACCAGCCCCAATTCGGGATGATTCCAACGTACTAAGGACTCGAATCCCTCCACCTTACCCGTCTTTAAATCTATCTTAGGTTGATAATACAATATGAATTGGTTTTTATGAACTGCGTCCAAGAGCTCTTCTTTAGAGAATGCTCGTAGAGATTGGCCTGTGGCTCCAGGCTTGGCCTTAGATACCTGGTTCTTGGATTCTTTTTCTATAATATGATTGAATGTGACCTTTATATCGGAGATACGGATGGGCTTCTCCATTACGGACACAATGCTTAGACCGTATTCTCCCGCGAGGGTCTCAGCGCTATGGATCGTCCTTCGATCCGCTCCCGAGATGAGGATCACATCCGGATGAACTTCCTTTTCGGAAAGGGAACGGATAACGTCGACCCCGTCCATGCCGGGAATCATCAGATCAAGAATTACGCAGTCGAAACTAGAATCGACCTGGTTCAGAAAATCGGGAGCCGTATGTGCGAGAGATACGGAGAAGCCGCAATCTTCCGCGATCTCGCCCAGAATTTTAGCGATCTCCTCCTCGTCGTCGAGAATCAGCAATTTTTTACGGTTTCTTTCTTCCTTCATGGAAGAGTCTCTCCGATTTTCTGAAGTGCGTCTCTTAAAGCGGACTTAGTATAAGGCTTTCGTATGAAAGGAACGTCCCTGGGAATTTCCGGATCGGCGGGATCTTGTGCCGAAGAAAGGATTATTTTCTGAGCGCCGAATCTGGTTAATTCTTTCGTAATATCTATCCCCCTATTCTTGGCCCATTGCAGGTCGAGAAGCACGAAGGAAATATCCGAATCTCCCGAAAAGAATCCGGCAAGCCTCTTGGAGTCCGAAGTATTCATAGGTTCGAATCCGAACTCCCTTAAATATACTCCGACTAATTCCGCCGATTCCCTATTTTCCTCAATCACTAGGACTTTTCCGTATTTCTTGCCGTTTACGGTATGTTTCCTTTGTATACTATGGGAAACGTCCTTGTATACGGGAAGGAAAATCAGAAAACTGGAGCCATAATCGGGGACGGTAATCACTTTCAAAAATCCGTTCGATTGTTTTACAAAACCGTAAACCATGGTCAATCCTAAACCGGTCCCCTTTCCTCCTCCTTTTGTGGAAAAAAACGGATCGAAAATTCTAGCCTTGATCTCGTCGTTCATGCCGGTACCGGTATCCGTCACGGAAACCAAAAAATAATCCTCAAGGCCTAAACCGGCGATCCTAGATCCTTTCGCATCTCCGTTACGTATAAAACCTGAGGAAATATATATCTTTCCGCCATCCGGCATCGAATCCCTAGCGTTGAGTGCAAGATTCAACACTGCATTCTCCAATGCGGTTTTTTCTATGTCGCAAATGATCGAGTCCTCGGAAAGTTCGTATTCGATAGTCACCTTATCCGTCCGAATTCTGTCTAGTATTGGAATAAACTCCCTTAATACTCGGTTTACGTCCGTCGGTTCCGGATTTAAGGCTTGCTTTCTAGAGAATGCGAGGAGCCTCTTATTCAATTCCACTCCTCTTTGGATGGCGCCCTGCGCCGAACTTACCCTTTTGAGTAATTCGGGAGAATCCTGCAGCTTCAGCTCTAAAAGATCTAGATTCGCTAATATAACGTTTAATAGATTATTAAAATCGTGGGCCATTCCTCCGGCCAATTCTCCTACGGCTTCCATCTTTTGAGATTGTCTGAGCCTTTCTTCGGTCAAGCGTCTAACGGTAATGTCTCTTTCTATTCCCATCAAGTGGGTGGTAACGCCCTTATCGTTTACGATGGGAAAGATATCCATTTCTATCCAATATTCGTTTCCATCCTTATCGTAATTGACGATTTCCTCGAAGCACGGCTTCCCTTCCGAGATCGCCTCCCGAATCCGATCTAAAACCTTACGATCCGTCCTGGGGCCTTGCAGAATTCTAGGGGTTTTGCCCAAAACTTCTCCGCGCTTATAACCGGTAAGTCGTTCGAAAGCTTCGTTCACATAAACGATCCTGGGTCCCGGTTCGTCTATAGGAGAAGCCTCGGTAATCAGAAATATATCGTTGGATCTCTCAATTCCCATCTTTAATAAATTGAGATGATCCAGGGACTCGTTTCGCTCGATGGAAAGACGAATGGCTCTTTCCAATACGTCCGCGTTCAGCCTGTCTTTGAGTAGTATGTCCGATACGGGAATCTTCTTTTCCCGAAGTTCCTTTCTCACATTTGAGTCGTTCACGATTAGAATTATGGGAGGAAGAGGAGAAAAATGCAGGACCTCCCAAAAAGAAGGAAATCTATCTCCGGATCCGTAGGAAGAGAGGATTAAATCGAAATATTCGGAACGCAGACATTTTTCCGCTTCGGACACATCGGAAACCCGAACCGCGACGATGTGACCGATTTCCATCTCACCCAAAAGACTTCTGAATACACGATAGTCTTCTTCGCGATCCTCCAGAACAAGAATTCGCCTAGGGACCCGCCAAAAACCCATTTAGTCCAATCCAGGAGTAATAATACTCGATTCGATTTCGGATTCAATGAAAAAGCGGAAAATCATATCCTCGAATTGGACGAAAAGAGAAGCGTCATTGCACGCTTCTCCTAAATTCGCGAATTCGAGGAAAGAATTTATATAGCGATTTAGAGGCCTTCCAAAGAAGGTACCTATATCACTTATGCATCTCCTCTATCTTATAGGCGGCATGGCAAGCCACGCAATTCTTGGTGAGGTTGTCCATTTCCTTCAGAATGATCTTAAGATCCTTCTTTTGCTTCAATAAGGTAGCGATCGTATCGAATTGTCTATGGGTTCCGAATCCTAGCTGTTTGAATTCGATAGGAAGCTTGACCAAAATCTTTTTTTCCTCATGCTCCAAGCTTTCCACCAATGCCATCCCGGAAGCGGAGGCGGCGACTTCGGCCTTCGCATAATCGTCCTCTGCAAGAGCGGCAAGCATGCCGTTGACGGAGGTAAGAAGACCTCTCATTTCGGTGAGAACCAATAACTTTTCGTCCTCGGTCAAACGTATCGAGGTCCTACCGTCCTTGGAAACGGATGTGTTTCCGAAGATAAAGAAATATCCGAATATGGAAACGGTCGCCGCCCATAAACAAAAAGAAATCACACCCCAGGGAATTTTCCTCATATCATCTCAGTCCTTATATACTTTATTTTTTAATAAATTTACGCTTTATATGTGATAGAATCTAAATATTCTTTTCCATTCCTAAATACAAGCTCACTATCGACATGCTTTTGCTGTGATCGAATCTCTGAACTTCCACGTCGGAGTTTGGAAATACGGAATGAGCCAGAGTCCAGTCCGAATTTTTGGCCCCGGAAACCGATTTAGGAAAACCGTATTCGACCGCAAAATGAAACGCGTATTCTTTCATATACCAACCGAAACCGGCCGCCAGATGGTGCTCCGTAGTCGTTCCCAACATGGGACTGACCCCTCTTTCTCCCGTCGGAGTCTTTCCGTAACTATACCCCATCCTCGTTCGAAAGTTTTCGTTCCATTTGTATTCCCCACCGAGAGAGAATACCCATTGGTCTTTCCAATGGAAATTCATCTGCATGACGTTAGAATCCGTCCCGAAAGGAGTCGTAACGGAAGAATGGTCCAAAACGAATTTGCTACTTCGAAAACTCTGGGACCAAGGAATGAATTTAATGTCGAAATCCAGAATCCAGGACTCCTTTCTATAGGAAATCCCCATAATATGTTTGTCAGGCCAGACCATATTTCTGGAAACCCTGGATGCTTGCGTAGTCCCGTCGGACTCGAGAACCCGCATGCTACCGTCTAAGGGCAATAAGTTTCTGGTAGTATAAGAATAAGCGATGCGAACCGTATCGGACAAATCGTAGGACATCCCCAATTTCCCTCCGTAAGAATAGGATGGATCGCTATTGTATCTAAGACTTCCCGGCAATTCCAAAGAACCGGTCGGATCGCGATAAGTTTTTTGCATTTCCATAAAAGCGTAAACTATATCCAATCCCGCACCTAAGGATAGATTTCCGAATTTCATTCCAACTCCGGATGTGAATTTAACTGTTATGAATTTATAAACCAGATTCTCTAAAATTCTTCTCTCGTTTCCGATATAAGGAAGATCCGTGCCCAGAGTTTCATCCAAGGTCTTACCGTTAGGAGAAAGCCTTCTTATATTGGAGAACATCCCGCCTCCTCCTCCTTGAGAATACAATGCGAATCCGATTCCTACCTTATCGTTCAAAGGAGTTATATATCCAAGATAAGGAAGAATGGCCTTAGGACTTTCCACCAAGCTATTCTCATAAGCCTCGTTCGGATCCCCGCTAATATATCTGTCCTTGTATTCTATCCGAGGAGAATGAAATCCAGCTCCTAGTTCCCACTTTGCATTCTTCAATCTGCCAAGATGTGAAGGATTCGATTCCAGATCCATCACGGAACCGCCTACCGCCTGGAAAGCTCCCCCCATTCCGGCCTGCCTAGCTCCGAAGGCAGGCTGTAGGATTCCCTGGAAAGCTTTTATAGGTTCTACGAGAATAAGTAAGGGTGCTAGTATAAGTAAACGGATAGAGGATTTAAGCATAAATTTATGATCCTGCGAATCATTATCAATAATTGCAGACTAAAAAGAAGAGAAGAAGAAACAAGAATAAAATCCTACTTTGGAGTTCCAACTCCCTTTGAGGAATATCAGGGAGTCGATCCGTGCGGAGAAGGACTCCTGTGCGAATCTCCTCTCCTTCCAAGAATGGAATATGGCAGCAGTCCCCACCCTGCAACCGGACCGGATCTCATTTTTTCCGATATTTTGTTTCGTGATAAATTCAAAGAATGAAAAATTTCGATAAAAATAATCTACTAAGTATGCACGATTTGTCGGCATATCTCGGAAAATCCGTTAACGTAAAGTTTCGTTCCCCGATAGAAGGGTTCGATCGGGAAAGACTGGCATTCTGGCGAGAAGAAGTCACTCTCTCCGGTGTGGAACTAATTCACTTCGATTCTGGGGCAATGAAAGTTATCCTCAGACTATCCGATGGGGAAATACTGCAAATCCATCCCATGATGATAACCTCGGCTTCTTAAGGCTCGGGTCGAATTCCGAAATCGGAAGATACGACGATCCTGAAAGCGAATATTTTCATTCGAATTTCGTAAATCACTAATGGAATAATAGGACGTCCGAATATTTTCCTCTGTCCTTGGCTCGCTGTGGATAAATCCAGATCCGTTCGCAGTGAGTCTCTTTTCCCGAATAAAACGTATCGATACTAAATCGAACGTACGCAATGCATAAACAACACTCACGCATAGGCTAAAAGCATTAGTTATCGAGAAAAATTCTCCCCGACGCGATCGGACAATTTAGTTGCCTCAAGCAAGCGTTGCAAAATGATATCTATCGGTATCGGAAGATTCTCCGATTTCCGACCTTAGATTCTCTTAAGAATCGCTTCTTCGATATCTAAGATCGGGATATCTTCGTCCTATACAACAAGTTCCCTAACACAAAGAGACTCATGCAAAGAAACAGCCTAAAATTCATTCTTTTACTCGCCGGAGCAGGTATCCTGATCGCTCTGACTTGTTTCATCTCCGGGTTGGCCTATTATATAGGGCAAAAGAAAATTACGGAAACGTATATAGCCCAAATGCATGGGACCGTCGGAGTCGTTGGACAGGAGATAGACGATTTCTTTACCACGCATGTCAACGTAATTCGTATGGCAGCAAAAGATCCGCGCACGATCGCTTCCGTCAAGACAAGCAGTCCTATCGCGAAGGAATATTATAAGGAATTAAAAGACCTATATGGTGTTTATGATAATGTATACGCTCATACCTACGGCCAGGACCCGACCGTCATAGCGGACGCGGACGGAAACGCCATCGGTTATAAATTGAAGAACGAAGAGATGGACCCCGAAGAGTTAAAAGCCGGAAAAGAAAAGAGATATTTTATCGGAAAACCCATCCTGAATCCCTTGACCAATAAGCCGATAGTCACCATCACCTTTCCCGTTTACGACGGCGAAAGATTGATAGGAAACTCGGGGATCGCGCTCTCTTTGACGGATTTAACCGAAAAAGTAATCCAAAAAATAAAGATCGGTCAAGCCGGTTACGTCGTAGTCACTACAAAGGCGGGACTCCTCATCGCGACTAAGGACAAGGAGCTGATCCTAAAATACGATCTGGCAAAAGACGAGGCCGGAGCTAAAATGTTGGCCCTGAAAACGGGAGAGGATCTGGAGTTCAATTACCAAAACGAGGATCATATCGCCACCACCTACGATCTGGATAAATGGGGGATGATGATCATCGCGGTACAACCAAAAGGCGAAATCAACTATATCATACTCGAACTTTTGCTCTTCATAGGACTCTCGGCCTTGGCAATCGCCGTCCTTTCCGTGGGACTACTTTACATTCTTCTAAATAAAAGATTGAATCCTTTGGAAAAAGCGAGCATGATCTTCCGATCGATGGCGACGGGGGACCTGACTTCGGATATAGAGATCGTTTACCAGGACGAAATCGGCCAAATGGGTCGGGATATGAATTCCTTCATAGAAAGCCTAAGAGGATCTCTTAAAGATATACAAAGGATAGCGTTCGAACTTGCTTCCGCTTCCGAAGAGCTGACTTCCTCCTCCCAAAATTTCGCCACGGGAGCTCAATCCACCGCAGCGTCTTCGGAGCAGATGTCCGCCACCGTGGAAGAAATGTCGGCAGGTATGGAAAATATCGCCGTCGCTACCGAGAGACAATATGGGAATATTATGGAATTCCACTCCAAGATCAAGGAACTGTCAGAAAGCGTACGTAGGATCGGAGTGCAAATCGAAAGTACCCTGAATCTTACGAAATCAATCTCCAATCAGGCCAAGAAGGGAGAGGAATCCATCCAAGGGATGAGTAAGATGATCGAAAACATACTACATTCTTCCGGCGAGATGACCGCTATCATCAGTATCATCAACGAGATCTCCGACCAAACCCAGTTGCTTGCGTTAAACGCGGCGATAGAGGCTGCTCGCGCCGGAGAAGCGGGAAGAGGATTCGCGGTAGTCGCGGACGAGATCTCCAAATTGGCGGAAAAGACTGCCTCCTCCATCAACTCCATAGGCAGCATGATTACGAACAATAACCGGGAACTGGATTCGGGTGCGAATGCCATTCGTTCTTCCGCAGAAATCATCCATGGTATCATGCAAAACATCGATTCCGTTGCGGAGGCCATGAACCAATTATACTCCATCACGGAAACCCAAGAATCCTTAAAAAGAGAAGTGGACCAGGGAGCGGAAAAAATGGGCTCGGATGCGGAAGCGGTCAAATTATCCACGGACGAGCAAAAACGCGCGGTCCGAGAAATCGCCGCAGTCATCACTCAGATCAACGAGCACACTCTCAACACCGCTTCGGGCTCGGAAGAGATGTCCTCTTCCGCACAAAATCTTGCTACAACGGCGGAGACTCTCAGATCCATCACCGAAAAATTCAAAGTCTGAAACTGAACTTTTCTCCTTGAAACGCTCGCTCAGTTCGTAAGAATCTGATTTCTTCGATTTTGAGCGATGCGTCCGGATCCTAAAGGAATACTATATTTATGGAATACTCGCGTAATCTTCGCTACCGACGCGATGCAGACCGATTTCCATGAGCACTATGCGGCGTCATTGGCCATTTCTTTGGAAAAAACCATATGTATAGAAACGGAAAAGAGCAAAGAAGAATATAGGGTCGCCCTGGTCGGGCCCAACACTTATCATAGGACGATATCTCCCGGTATTAAGATGGTGGTATTATTGATCGATCCCGAAACCCACGAATACGGATCCATTTCCGATTTCGGAAAATCGGGAGAAGTCAGACGCTTAGATATCGCCCCCTTCTTGCCTCTGATGGAAAAGTTATGGGATCTATATTATGGAAATATAAATTACTCCGACGCCTGGGATCTCCAGATGGAAATGCTACGTTGTGTATTTCCGTTCGAAAAACTGAAAAAAACCGTCGATGAAAGGATCCTAAAAATCGCTCGAAAGATCCGTACCGAGCTCCCGGATAGCATCCGCATGAAAGAGATCGGTAAGGACTTTTCTATCTCGGAAGACAGGTTGATCCGTCTATTTAAGGAAAATTTGGGAATCCCTCTGCGAAGGTACCTTCTTTGGGTGAGAACCTGGGAAGCCTGTAGGCTTCTCACGGAAGGAATCAGTCTGACAGAGGCGGCGCACGCGGCGGGTTTTGCGGATTCCGCCCATTTCACTCGGACCTTTAAGGAGAATTTCGGGTTTGTTCCCTCCTCATTTTTCGGGCATCTGAAATCCATCGAAGTCAGATTCTGCGAATCGGGAGATCGCATTTTTTAAAAAATTCATCCTACACCGGAATCGTTCAAGCGAACCGCAAGCCTTACTGCTATCCTTCTTTAGATCGAGAGAGAAGAATATGCCGTTACCTACAGATAGAGGATTCTTATCCAAACTTTCCTCAAAATTATCCAGAGCGCGATCCGAATCCATAAAGATTCCTAACGAAGAAGAGAAGGCGGGATTCCTAAAGGCCCAAAGACTCGCATACGAATGCGTTACGGAGATCGAAAAAGAAATGCGGGAAGGTTGGACGGAAATTCGAACCGCAAAGCGAATGAATGAATTCCTAAGAGATCACGGAGTTAAAATCTTCCTACATCGTCCTTTTGCCTGGTTCGGAGAACACGCCAGATTCGACGGTTATAAAAGATTCACCCAATTCCATCCCGGCAAAAAAAGATTAAGAGCCGACGAATCCTACATTCTCGACGTTTCTCCCGTTGTGGACGGTTATATCGGAGATATAGGTTATTCTTCTTCCTTAGCTCCCAATCGGGAATTGGATCATGGTATGGAATATCTTCTCAAACTTAGGGAAGAAATTCCCAAATACTTCGCCTCCTCCTTAAGTGCGGGAGAAATTTGGAGAAAGATAGATAGGGACGTTAAGGCCGATGGGTTCGATAATATTCACGCACTGTATCCTTTCGCCGTTTTAGGTCACAGGGTATACAAGGTTCGCCTTCCTAAGTTCTCGTTACCGATTTTACCCGTAAGTTTTGCGAGTTGGTTTAGCCTACAGGGTTCCTACGAATTCCTGACGCATAAGATACTACCGGAACTTCTCACTTCGGATCACGAAGGAGAAAAGATAGGACTCTGGGCAGTGGAACCCCATTTAGGACGAGGCAAGACGGGATACAAGTTCGAAGAGATCCTAGTGGTGGAAAAGGATCGGGCCTATTGGCTGGACGAGGAAGTTCCTCACGTAAAAAGAGCGAGAAAGCTCCAAAAGGCAGTATGAAAATACTTTATAATACTTTAATTTTCCATCTTATAATACAGCTTTTAGGATGTAATCCCGGGAAAATCAAGATAGGGCCCGCATACTCTTTGGGAGAAGTCCCTACTTCGATATCGGAAGTAGAGAGCAAACAGGATCCGTTCATTAACGGCTTAAAGACGGAAATGCGGGATCTACCCGGTCACGACGATCTGATCTTCGACTCGGAAAGGAAAATCGGATTCGCTTCCGGAATGGACGGCTGGGTCTGGAAATTGGATCGGAATACCGGGAAGTCGGAGGCCTGGGTAAAGCCCCCTGTAAATCCCGCTGGGATGCAATTCTCGGATTCCAAGAAAGAAAAGATACTAGTATGCGCTTCCCGTTTGGGCGGAGAATCCTATACGGAAGAAAACAGGGTTGGACTATACGAAATAGAGATCTCCTCTCGAAAAATTCGTCCTATACTATTAGATTTACCTAAAATAGATAAGGAAGAATTCGAAAAAGTCTATGCGACCGGAGAGAGACCTACCTTGAAACTGAAGGATCTCGGTCCCTCCAATTCCCGCTCCTTCTCCTTATGCAACGATTTAGCCGTATCCAAAGACGGAGAACGGATCTACATTACGGAACCTTTCGAAAGGGAAAACGCGGCCATGGGGAGCGGTGCGGTCCCGGAAGCGATCGGATTATTCCCTCATGGAAAACTTTGGGTTTTGGATAGAAAAGAAGGAACAGTATCGTTAGCGTTAAACGGCTTTACCTTCGTAGACGGAATTCTTTTAGAAGAATCGAATGGAGAAGAGAAGTCCGTTATCTTTACGGAAACCTCCAAATTCAGGATCATCAGAGCATTCTTCTCCGGAAAAAATCAGGGCAAATCGGAAATACTTTTCGAAAACCTGCCGGGTCTTGCGGACGGGCTGGAAAGAGACGATAAAGGAAGAATTTGGACAGGAATCATCAAACCCAGATCCAAACTCGTAAATTTCGTGCATGGCAATCCGTGGCTGAAACCATTTCTTCTTTCTTTACCGCAAAGCATCCTACCCATCGCAAAGAAAACGGGAATCCTAGTGATCGATTCGGAGGGAAGGAAACCATTATACTACCATATGCATGACGGAACTATGATCAAAGATATCTCCGTGGCTGTCCCTTTTGAAGGAAAAGTCTATTTCCCCTCCTTCGACAAGACTTCACGGGGACTATTTTCCTTATCGATGGAAGAGTTCCATATCGAAGAATAAGAAAGAGCGCCGGGAATCGCGGGATCGATGTTTCTCGGTTCCTTTATCCCGCAAGAACACAAGCGATCGATCCGAATTTTATAGGTCCGCCTGAGATTTCTCAGAGTCGGACTCTAAGATTCCATTTGACCGGCTTTGCCCCGACATTACGTTTAGATGTAGAACCGATGCAAGCCTATTTGACGGAAATACTTCGTTCTCTTTTAAGTCCGATTCGAATCGTATTTCTTCCTTCCGTAAAAATCTATTGGCTCTACCTTTTTAGCTCCGTCCTAATCACTCTTATTTTTGTCGCATGGAGAAGTAGGAAAACAAAGGGTGCCTCGCTTCGGGATTCCTTAAGGGAGATTCTTTCTAAGCGGGTTTGGTTGCACGAATCCGCACTTCTAGACTACAAATATTATTTTATCAATACGTTCTTTTTCGCCTTATCCTTCGGTTACTTCGTATTATCCGGGGCGAGCGTATCCTTTTTCGTGAGCATGCATTTGAACGAAGCCTTCGGTATGAGAGAGAACATACCCTCTCCCGGTGCATTCTTCATCTTTCTATACTCGATTTTATTCTGGTTAGCGAACGATTTCGGTCGATTCTTCGCACATTGGCTTCTTCATAAGACTTTCCTCTGGGAATTTCACAAGCTTCATCACTCCGCAAAAGCATTGAATCCGCTGACGGTTTACAGAGTGCATCCCGTCGAAGCCATCTTGGTAAATTCTTTGGGTGCGCTTTGCTCCGGAATCGTTACAGGAGTGGCCCTATTCTTATTCCCCAACGGGATCAATATGATTTCCTTCTTGGGAGTAAACGCCGGGATTTTCGTATTTAACTTATATGCGAATTTAAGACATTCTCATATAGGACTTCGATTTCCGAATTGGTTGAGTAAGATTCTCCTAAGCCCCGCCCAACACCAAATCCACCATAGTACAAATATTATACTCCAGAACAAAAACATAGGAGTCTCTTTCGCGATATGGGATGTTTTATTCGGAAGCCTTTATATTCCTAAAGAAGAAGAAGCCGAAAATACGATCTTCGGATTGGAAGAAGAGAAAGATGAGGATTTCCAAAACTTATTTTCCATCTACTTTCTCCCATTCCGAAGAATTTTGGAAAGAATAAGAAACAGTTCTTAAGCTTCGAGCCTCCGAATTCTTAGACATAGAAAATTCTAATAAGTTCGGATTCTCGAATTGATCGAAATCAATGCGAACTTTAGCGTTTTATAAATTCTGCGAAGAATGCGCGCAAAAATCCTTCTCAAATTTGCAACCTTTGGAGATGGAAAACCTCTTATCTTTTGTAAACGGGATTGAAAGGAAATTCTTCGATTCCGAAAGGAGAGATTGATGCAACTACCAAAAGCTAAAAAAGGTGCGAGAGCGTTGTTAGTGGAAGGAGGAGGAATGAAAGGTGCGTTTGCAGGAGGAGTCTTGCATTCGTTGAACTGCACTCTTCCCGCTCAAAATTTCGATTTGATTCTCGCAGTCTCCTCGGGTGCCTGCTGCGCAGCCTATTATGCGACCACACCGAATCCCGAACCGGTAGCGGGGGATCATACTCTTTCGATATGGAAATATGAACTAGCAGGGAAAAAACTCATATCGGTCCTGAACCCGATTTTCGGTAGGACCTTCTTAGATCAGAAATATTTAATAGATTATTTATTCCGAAAAAAATACCGTATCGTTACGGAGAACCTGGGAAAGAAAGGACTTCCCGAACTGAGAATCGCAGTCAGCAATCTTAGATCCCGATCCATAGAATACAGGAAAGCTACCAAGGAAAATCTTTTCGATTTATTGAAAGCCGCGACTTCTTTGCCGATAGCCACGAAAGGAAAGTATAAAATCGACGGGGAATATCTATCCGATGCGGCCATCCTAAATCCTTTGCCTCTGGAAGATCTAATCGAAGCTGGATATAAGGATATTACGGTCGTACTAAATTCTCCGATCGAACATCTTTCCCCTCCCCTGACTTCGGTGAGTCGTTTTCTCTCCTTTCCTTTGGATCGGAAATTATCCAAGATTATGAAGATTTCCCATCATACGAATTATAATCTCGGAAGAGCCATCGCCTCCAATCCTCCCAAAGGGGTTCGAATCTATACGATCGGTCCGGAGACGAAACTGCCTGTGGGACTCATCACAACCAAAGAGTCCAGATTGATAGAAACCGTGGAATTAGGAAAGGAGATCGGCAGGAAGGCGGCGGAGTTCTTGAAACGCAATTTCGGAAAGAGTCGCCATTCTTTTTCCGTTCTAAGCTAAAATAATAAGGGAGAGGGCGATCGACCCATTCCCTTATTGAAATTTACATTACGAATTTCCACTTATCGATGTTTCTATCTATAAGTGGATCAACTTTATCATAGGGATATTCCTCCAGCTTTCACACCCCCAATACTGATTCACACCCGGGAGTTTTTAGATAGATCCAAGGCCAATCCAAACGAAGCGAATATCTCCAGCCTAAGGATACGATTCGATCTTGCATTCGAACTGCGGATCGCAGAATCGATTTAGGCGATCAGATCCTAAATGTCGTCCAGGAATCCTGAGGTAAAATTATGAATTCATTTTATGAAGATAAAGTAGTCTGGATCACCGGAGCTTCTTCCGGAATCGGAGAGGCTCTCGTAAAACGACTCTCGGGAAATGGAGCGAAAATCTTTCTGTCCGCAAGAAGAATCGAAGAATTGCGAAGAGTACAAAAGGAGAGCGGGTTGAGCGACTCCAATTCTCTTTGTTTGCCTTTGGACCTAGCGAATTACGAATCCTTAAAGTCTTATCCTCCGATTGTGTTGGAAAAATTCGGGCGGATCGATATTCTGATCAATAACGGAGGGGTCAGCCAGCGTTCCTTGGCCCATGAGACCGACTTAAGCACTTACCAAACGATCATGGACGTGAATTTTTTCGGGACCATAGCTCTTACTCTTGCCGTTCTACCCCATTTTCGAAAAAGACGGACGGGATGGATCATCTCCGTTTCTAGCGTCGCGGGAAAATTCGGAGTACCGTATCGAAGCGGTTATTCTTCCGCCAAAGCGGCTCTAACCGGATTTTTTGAAGCACTCCGAGCGGAGAACGCTTCCGAAGGAATCAAAGTGACGATGGTATATCCGGGATTCATTCGTACTAAAATCTCGGAGAATGCACTCCAAGGAAACGGAAGTTCTTTCGGAGTTCCGAATATCAAAACAAAAGCGACCATCAGCGCCGAAGACTGCGCCGATAGAATTCTAAAAGCGGTCCAAGAAGAGAAATTGGAGATTCAAATCGCCAGCCCGAAGGAATCGTTCGGAGTAGCATTTCATAAATACTTTCCGACCTTGTTCTCGAAATTCATTTCCAGGGCGAACGTGATTTAATAAATAATCTATTCCTTCCTCAATCCTCGCTACGCACGATACGGAAGTAATTACCGCCTTCTTTGAGATTCTCGTATCGGGTCCAATGGATCTTCTTTCCTTTAGGAATATAAGGATACTCGGCGGATTTCAGTTTGATCCCATGGAATAAGGAATAAACTCCGACCGCGAGCGAAATCGCAGTATCTTTGCGGCGCTTGGTAAGAATACGCATATCTTTTTCTTTATCAATGTATCCGATCTCTATATAGGCGGAAATCGCATTGATGAATGTAGGAAGACTATAAGTCGAGATATAAGGATCGTTGATCGGTCCGGGATTCGCAAGCTCTTCGTCGTCGGTAGGAATCTTTCTGAGACCGTATTGGACGAAACGCATGAGTTCCGAAGCCGCATAATAATTATCTCCCCCAAAGCCCTCCGGCCCGTCCTCTCTTCTCCAGAGTTCCGGCTCTGCCCTTTCTCTATCCCAGAATTTTCCCTTTGCGGAATACTCGGAGTGCTTCTTGGCATACGGCCCGGGACCGCCTAACAACGCTTTTTCGACCCACCCGTTACTTTCGGCGTATTTCCAGGTGATCATATTCTGCCGGTATCCTTCGAAATTGGAAAGATCGGATTTCTTACCGCTTTTATTCGGCCAATATCCGTTGAAATAGATCCATGCATCCGCGACGGCGTTTTCCAATCGGGACCATTCCATCTTAAATTTCATCCATTCGCTCCAAGGACCCTCCAGGAATTTCTTGGGAGAAGCTCCTTCGGAAATCTTTCTCAAAGAGTAAAAGGTTCGATAAGAAGGAGAAAGCACCGCCGCCATCCCTCCCGGATGTCCCTTCCAACTAGGATTCAAGTGTAAGGATAAAACCAAGTAAGGGCGAGCCGCATTGATTCGGGAAATTCTCCCCGGTCTCATCTTTCCCGTTTTTTTATCGGGATAGTCGTATAGACGATAGAATGCATTGGGATCGGAAGAAAGATCGGCGCCTTCTTCCTTAGCCGTATCCTCTCTAGTAAGATCGGAATCGATCCGTATCCAAGGAAGAGAATCGTCCGTAAACTTTTTTGCATACGAGCGAAAAGTTTCGAAACCTTCGGGAGTCTTGGTCAGATCCAAAATCTCTTTGACTTCTTTGGAGAGGGCGAGAACCACCTCGCTCTCTCTTCTTCCTTTGCTTTGAGCTCCCGCTTTATAAGGCTCCAGGTATTTTTTGGTAACTGGATCGTATTTGTCTCCGTGCTCTTCCTTGGGCTTCAGATCCAAACCTCCGTGGCCGGGATCGATCACTATATTATAGGTTTGTTTCGGAGATTCTTGTGAGAAAAGAGCGGAAGAGAATATAAGAATGGATAGTAAGAAGACGGAAATTCTTTGTGTCACGAATGGAAATTTTTTTCTCCGGAGGTATCGGACAAAGCCTGATACTCCCCGAAGATCCGTCAAGGAATCCCGAAAGAAATTTCGGGATTTAGGAAGGGCTTAGAGTTTGGACTCGGCAAAGACCATATTGCGATTATCGCTCAGATCCACCTTGTATTTCTCCCTTACGTTCTTACTTTCCTCCTCGGGTTTCAATTTGCTCAGGATGGAAATACCGTATTCTTTCGCTAGTCTGAGATGAACCAGACTATCTTTGAATCTGGAATCTCTGCGCATGCGCTCAGCCTGGATGAACTGGTAATAAGCGATCTGCAACTTGTGCTGGTTCAGAGATATCTCCCTACCAGCCGCGCCCTTGGCCGCTCCGCCCGGACCCTGCTTTTGTTCGATCCCCACGATTGTATCCGCACATTCTCCCAGGAGCTGGTCCACTTTTTGGTTATATAGGTCGGAGAATTTTCCGTAAAGCTTATTGGTCTCGTCTTCGGTCTCCTTCATCTTGCGACCTGCAACCACGTATTTTCTCATCAATGCGTAGCGATATGCTTCGTTATATTTTTTCCAGATCGTCTCGAAGTCCTGCTGGGATCCTTGGACTTGGGAACCGAAATTTTTTACCACAACTTCCAGGGCTCCCAGATCGTTTTTCAACTTGGTCTGGGTGGAATCCAGGGTACGAGCGAAGTGGAATTCTTCTAGATAATCGCCCTGGTATTTCGGATCCTCTACTGCGTTTGCGAGTGCGGATCCTTTGGAATCGTTTGCCGATTTATTTTGTGCAGTTACGCCGTACGTTAGAACGAAGACGGAAGCGAATAATACCGCAATCGTTCGAGGGAAAGAAATTTTTGTCATTGTGTCGACCCTTCGCGGTAATATAGCATAGCGAGGGAAGGACAAACAAGCTTTTTATTCGGAAAAATCGATACATAATATTCCGTCTCCGGCCGGGAACAATGTATAAGTAAGGCCGGATGCCTTCACCAAAGACCATAACTCTCTCACCGCTTCGTCCGAAGGCGCCTGTCTTTCCGGATCCGCAATCCTTCCATGCCATAGAACGTTATCGAATACGACTCGAACTCGCCTATCTTTCGCTTTAGAAGATAATAAACTAAATATTTCGGGGTATCTTACCTTATCGCAATCTACGAATAGGAATTCTTTTCCCTCGGGAGGTTCAGAAGCCAGATAGGAATCCAAATATTCCACGCAATCCGCGTTCCTTAGCTCCACGTTTTTACCGACGCCGTCTATTCTTTGTAGGAATTCCCACGCGGTTCCGGAGAAGAGTTTCTCCCGATCCACGGAAACGATCCTCACTGTATTTCCCAAGGCAGAATACAACCAGACGAGCGAAACTCCGTAACCTGTTCCGAGCTCCAATACGTTTCCCGGGTTCCAGGAACGTGCGAGAAATGCAAGGACGGCCCCTGAAGCGGGGCTTAAGACGGGAAAGCGATCTTCTCTCGCTTTATTTTCCAAATCCTCCATCCATTCGAAGGGGCGAGGCACGAGTTCTTTATCGATCCATTCTTCCAGACCTTCCCGAAAGACGGATTTTCCGTATTTATTCGGACCTTTTTCGGACGATTTCATCTTCAATTCGGAAGAAAGAGATGGAATCTATCCCTTTCCGAAGGAGGAATTCTTTTGGAAAAGACGGAGCGGATATAAGGAATCGAATAACGTTTAGAGAAATGGATGAGCACGATCTTCTCGTTCTTAAACGCGGATAAATTATGAATGATCTCGTCCAGATGGATATGCCCCCATTCTCTTGCTGCGGCTACATCCCTTTCCTTGTCTATGTAAGTACATTCTAAAAAGATAATCTCCGATTCTGCGACGTCCTTATGGGTAAGCACGTATTCTATCTTGGTATCCCCCGAAAAACTCACCACCGGCTTCGTGACCTGCTCGTCTATCTCGGCACCTGCGGATTTTTTCTCCATCAACTCCTTATGAGGAATACCTTGGAACTCCGGCTTCAGCCTTTTTCTTTTCTCGTAAATAGTATATCCTTGGGAGGCGACTCTATGGAAAGTTTTCCAAGCTTTAAAAGAATGATACGGATCCAAAGGAAATTCCTCCCCTTCCGGAGTTCCCTTCATTTCATATTTATAAGGAAAATCCTCCACCTTGGAATAAAGGGAAAGAATCTCCCTCATGGGAGATTCGAGTTCCTCAGGCAAATAAATCTTAGGAGGATTCAATTTGCGCAGGGATCTCTGGGAAATATAATAAGGAATCCCCGCGGAATGATCCAAATGCGCGTGGGTCAGCAAAAGTCTTTCGATATGGACCCGATCCGGGTTCTGGTGTCCTATATCGAACATCAGATTGAGCCTAGGCATGACTACGGAGGTGCGAATCCCTCCTTCGGAAATTCCTTCGAATACGTGTCCCTTGTGTTCGAAGCGACACTCCATTTTTACGGGACCGGATCCTCTGGACCGATCGTCTTCTGTCCCGGCAACTCGGAAGGCAAGGAGGATTTCGGTCCGGAAATCAACGCCGTCAGTTTATCTCTTTTGAAATAAGTCTTACCCACTCTCTTTAGATCCGAGAGAGTGACTTCCTGTATCTTATTTCTATAATTCTTTAGGTAGTCCTTAGGCATCTTGTGTTCCCGAAACCGGACCTCGTTTCTAAGAATCTCCATAGAATCCGTGAACAAAAAAATAAATTTATTCAGAATGGCTTCCTTAGCGTTTTTCAATTCTTCTTCGCTGATCTTGGAGAATGTGGAGTCGCTCAGAATCTCTCCCATAAGTTGATAGACTTCCATCGTACTTTGGGATTTGGTCTGGGTCACGAAATATAGAACGGAATGATCCTTTTCGAAGACAGGATGACTAGAAGAGGAATATGCAAGTCCCTTATCGGAACGGATCCTACTCATGAAGTAGGAATTGAATCCGCCCCCGCCCACTATGTAGTTTAGGACCTGTATCGCATAAAAATCCTTATCATTATGAGCGGGACCGATTCCCAAAAAGAGAACCACATTTTGAGTATTGGCTTTATCCACCACCAGATTCTTCAAATCTTTGGATTTTAGATTTTGGGTAAGCTCCGACTGAGTCGTAGACTGGGATTCTTTGGGAACATTGCCGGGAGATTTGGGAAGAATATCCGCGAGAAACCCGGGGATCTCAGATTCGTTCCAATTTCCGGATACCAAAACGGATCTCCTTGAAGCAAGTAAGGCGGTAGAATAGAATTCCTTAATATTCTCCTCTTTTAGATTTTCCAAACGGGAGGAAGATAGGGAATTTCCCTTTACCTTTCCTTTATATACCAATTCGTTCGCCTTCCGGAAAGCGAGTCCCATGATATTATCGTTTCTACGTTTGATCTGTTCTCCGAGCTGCAATTTCGCGAGCTCGTAGGATTCCGCACCGAAGAGAGGCTTATTCAGAAATTCTCCTATCAAAGCCTTGGATTCTTTGTCGTAGCGGGATAACCAGGAGAAAGTAAGAGTTACCGTATCCAGATCCGAATCCACTCTCATTTTGGAACCGTAAGATTCCCAGATTTCCGCGAAAGATTCTCCGGGATGAGATTCGGTTCCTCCTTTTTTCCATGCGTCCGGAAAAATCTCCACAAGCTCCGGACCGATCTCGGGATAATAAGAAGGCCCGGCATAAAAGGAAATTTCAAGCGTACGAATCGGAAATTCGGAATTCTCTAAAAAAAGTATCCTAGTATTCGGGTCCTGTCCTATTTCACGGATCTCCGGAAAATGGAATTCCAATGCAGGAATCTTCACATCCTTTACGAAATCGCCCGGAGCGGCGTCGATTCCCAAAAATGCCAAAGGCAAAATTCCCGCCAGAGAGAATAAGATTTTTCGAATATTCATTTTTTCTCCCCTTCGGAGCTGAAAAGATCCCCTACTGTCAGATTTCTGGGTACGAAATATTGTTTTGAGACCCTCATTATATCTTCCGGAGTCACACGATCCAATCGGGAATAATCGTCGAATATATCCGTCCAATCTCCCGCGACCAACTCGTAATAAGTCAGAACATCCGCGAGCTTTGAGTTGCTATTTAGCCCGCGTATATAATCCGCCACGATTTGGTTCTTAATTTTGGATAATTCCTCTTCGGTGACCGGCTCTCTCTTTAAGGTTTCTATCTCTTCAAGAATGGCGGATTCTATCTTGGAAGGATCCGCGCCTCTTACGTTCGTAACATAAATGGCGAATAGGTTCGCGTATCTCTCTCCCGGCTCTCCGGTCCAACAGGAAACCTTCTGAGCCAATTTATCTCTCAACACCAACCTCTTATAGAGGCGTCCCGTTTCACCTTGGGAAAGAATGGCGTCGATAAGATCCAAGACGGGTCTGTCCGGATGAGGAGAAGCGGGAGTCAACCAACCCATTGCCTTCATAGGGCCCGAAGAATGGGTGACGCTTACCCTACGAGGCTCATGATCGAAGCTCTCGGTAGCCTGGGGAATGGGAGACGGAGAGGAATCCGGAATGTCTTCGAAGTATTTTCGAACCAAAGCTTCCGTCTGGGAAAAATCCAAGTCCCCCACGATACCGATGGCCATATTTCCGGGACGATAATTCTTTCGGAAGAAAGCCTCCGTCTTATCGATATCCAAGAAAGGAAGATTCTCCTCGTATCCGATGACGGGCATTCCGTAGGAGTGCTTCTGGAAAGCGGCGCCCAGGAATTTTTCCCTCAGGATTCCCATACCTTGGTTTTCCACGCGCATCCTGCGTTCTTCCAGGACAACATCCCTTTCCGTATAATATTCTCTTAATATAGGGTTTTTCAACCGATCCGACTCCAGCTTGGCCCAGATCTCCAGGCGATTGGCAGGGAGAAGAATCTGGTAATTCGTAACGTCGTTAGTGGTGTATGCGTTGAAACCGGTTCCCCCATTCTTATCGTAGATATAGGAATCCTCATTGGAGATCACGAACTTTCGATGGAGCTCCAACAAATTCCTGAATCTAGTCTCTAAGACGCTCTTTTCGGTGATGAGTTTCTCCGGGACCGGCTCACCCGCTTGGATCAACCTACGCTCCTCCAGTCGGTAAGAGTCCAATCTCTTTCCCCAGACCCGGATCTGGTCCAGATAGACCTTTTCCTTTTCGTAATTATTGACGCCGATGTTCTTGGTACCCTTGAAAAGCATATGCTCCAGAAGATGAGCTGTGCCCGCTATATCCGGAGTCTCATCGGCGGCCCCTACGAGAAATTTGGTATAAACTGCGACAGTAGGAGATCCTTCCCTTTTCATCATCAGGAGTCGGATTCCGTTTTTCAATACCACCTTCTTCACTCTGGATTCCAAAGAGGAACGAATGCCAAGAAAGATGTCCTCGTTAGCGGAAATATCCGCGCCGAGAAAGCAGAGTAAGGAAATAAGGATCGAAAGGAAACGGAGAGTTCGGTATCGGGAGATGGCCTTCCACATAACCTACAAGTTTTCCCTTAAAAGCGAGAATGTCCAGAAGTTACCTGGAAAAAATCCCGCTGGTTTTTGTACCCGGTTCGTATAAAATCGGAACAATGACGCGGTTCCTACTGGTCCTAGTAGCCCTAGTTCTTTTCGAAAATTGCGAACCTGCCGACCCAGAGTTCAGACGGAAGGCATGGGAAAACGTTACCGAGTCCGGATTCATCTCCAACGATTATTTCCAAGTGGTAGTCACCGTCCCCATCCCCAACCAGGAGAGACCCCTTCTGGAATTAAGGGAGGAATGTAAAGCAAGAGCGGTTCGAAAAAGGGATGAACTCTCTATCAATCTCATACTGGCCCAAATCACGGAAGAGAGAAAAATCTTCGTGGGCGTAGGAACAAATTCCTCGGTACCTAAGTATGAACCGCCTCTTCCTCCCGCCCAGGCCATACGAACCCCTTCCAGCGCTACTCCCGGAACGGGATCCATCGCCACCCAAACGGTCCAGAATGCGCAGAACCAAACGGATGATACCGAACCTCAGGAAAAAAAAGAAAAGAAGAAGACGGAAATCGTGAATGCGGATTATCTTGCATACCGCGCCGCATTCTCGTGGTTACTGGATCGATTGTTTTTATACAGAGAAGATTACGGAGACCAGAAGCGTTGCACCTTGGTTTATAGAATCGTAGAAGCGGATTTACTCAAGCGAATCTTAGAATCTCCCATCACCCGCTAACGGATAAGGAATCTCTATGTCGATAAAAACCATTTCTCTCATCGGTCTGGCCGCCCTAGTGTTAACTGCCTGCACGACCGCTCAAAAAGAGGAAACCAAACCGGAACCTAAAAAGAACGTAAGCCAGGAATCCGCTCCTAGCGAAGACGATCAATTCGTAAAGGCCACCGAAGGTTTTCTGAATCCTTCTCTCTACCAGGTGGTTGTATCTTCCTTGGATGGAAACGAACCCGAAGCCTTGGATCTGGCTAAGAAGCGTGCGTTAAACCTATTTATCGCCGAAAGAGGAGAATTGTTTCGTCCTGCAGATAGAAAGTTCCTGAAGGAAATCGTGGATTCCAAGGGAAAAATCGTTAAGACCTCCAAGCCGATCAACGGAAAGACATATTATCTATTCCATGTGGCACAGCCCGATCTTAAGATAGAACTGAAGAAATAAGCTCCTACAAAAAAGGCGGAATTAAATTCCGTCTCTTCTCTCTCCATATAACGTAAAGCTACTGGATAGTTTCCTTTTGTAGAATCTTTCCAGGTATGCAGATATTTCTGGAATAATCGCAATAAAAGATCTTAGCGTGGATCTCTAATTCTCCGGAGCCGTTCAACTGGACCGGCATCGGATCCACGGATTCGAAGTATTCTTTTTTCTTTACCGAGGTCTTTCCCTTCAATTTCAGATCCGCCGACACCACTTTCAGGCCGGAGCCCGGATTGATCAGAATGCGGTGAGGAGCGTCCTTTTGGACTCCGAAGTTTGGAGGATGGACGATTTTTAATAGATATGTGGATCCGGAGGACTTTTCCAATTTAAATTTAATCGGACTTTCCTCCTCGGCGGAAAGCCCGGAAACGAGAAAGAATGCGATTGCACCGGCGGCGAGTATCTGTTTCATACAAAAATTAGACCCTCGATCGGCGGGAATGTTTTGTCAAGTCGCTTGAAATCTCAAAGTCCGGAACAGGCTCTCAGACCCAGAACTCCCCTTTTTCCGGAAACGGTGACAGTATAGACTGCGGGAAATACTCTGGAAGATTCGATCTTTTCAAAAGTGGGAGGAATCACGTAATTTCCGTTCTTATCTATGATACCGAACCGTTTGTTTTCCTCTACGATCGCGAGTCCATTATGAAAATTGAATACAGAATCGAACTTAGGCTCGATGATAAAGTCTCCCGTCTTATCTATATATCCCCATTTGGTTCCGTTTTTTTGAGCGGAAGCCAGTCCTTCCGAGAAGGACCCGACATTTGAAAATTCCTGCGGAATCGCCAACTTTCCGGTTACATCGATAAAGCCGTAGTTCGTAGAATTGCTGCCTACACTCGCTAACCCTTCGGAGAATTCTCCCCAAGAAGAGATACCATTCCGAGTCATGGGATATAATTTTCCTTCGGGCGTAAATAGATAGGTTTCGTATCCTTTCTCATGCACGGACCAGTATCCGGTAGGATTTGTAGAGATATAAGAATATTCTGGATTCAAAACGATATTACCCTGTAGATCCAATAAGCCCCAAAGATTTTCCCCTGCTGCAAATTTTAAATAAGGACTTCCTTGTATTCTGTTAGGCTCGCTTAGCACCTTAGGCGATAACTGTTTTTCCTTTCCGTTGGAGTCTAATAGGAAATATTTCCCATCGCGGAAATAGACAAAGGGCCCGGTTTCAAAATCGATGACGCCCATAGTCGCGTATTTCAAAGGAACCACCGTTTTTCCCTTCGAATCGAATACTCCCCATAGATTTCCTTTTTTTACCCGCAAATACTTTCCTGTCTGTGCCGTATAAATGCTATCGTATTCGTTCCGGAGAATCTCTTTACCGGTCGAGTCAATCAATCCGTATTTTCCGTTTTTTACAGTTCGATAATATTCATAGGACAAGCTATAATCTATACTAACTCCGGGAGGTCCGATATATTCTCCTTTTTTATTTACCAAAACCTTGGTTCCTTCCAATTCTCCGATCGCGACTCCGTTATGAAAATCGCTTACCTTCTTGAATTGAGGTAGAATAACCGCTTCTCCCTTCGTATTCAAAAACCCGAATTCTCCCTCTGTGGAGAACGCCGCCATTCCATCGGAGAAGTCCCGGATCATTTCGTATTCGGTAGGAACTATAAATTTCCCTTTTGTATCTATAATGCCGTATTTGCCGTCCTTCTTTACGACTGCATAACCTTCGGAAAAAAAACCGCCCGCCTCGAATGTGGGGAGGATTTTTTCCTTCCAGTCGGATCCAAGGTATCCTGCCAGCTCGGATTTTACGAAAGAGCGAAGACCATTACTTGCCTTATACCCAATCCACTTATAAGCAGGAGGAAGAAGTTCTTCTCCTGTTTCTCGAACAACGCCCTGCAGCCCTTTCAGTTTGGTGAATAGAATGTTTTCGTCGGTATAGAGAGACTCTTCCACATTCTCATAGACGACCACGACTTTAGAGACTTTAGTATTCGAGGGCTCGTAGGCGAAACCGGCCACCCCGTTCACATCGGCTGCTTTTAAAGCGAATTCGGTCTTACAAGGATGCTCTCTTTTGAAACATCCGTAAACAAATAAAGAGAGTAGACAGAAGGCGAAAAATTTTCTCATCGGGCCTTCCTCCTATTTTCGGAAATTAGCCCTTGAAATTTTGGAACTGAACGTCGAAGGGGAGATCGGCGGAACGTAATAATTTCATAATATCCTGAAGATCGTCCTTCTTCTTGCCTTGGACCCGCACGCTGGTTCCCATGATGGTTGCGGTGACCTTGAGCTTGGAATCCTTGATGATCTTTGTGATCTCTTTGGTTTGTTCCTTTTCCAATCCGTTTCGGATCTTGACTTTCATCCGAACTGTCCCTCCGGTGGCGGGCTCCACCTTGGATTTGAAATCGAAGGACTTAAGACCTATGCCTCTCTTGGCCATTTTATTGATGAGTACGTCGATCACGCTTTCCAGTTTGGCCTCGTTATCGGAGGTGAGAATCAGATTCTCCTCTTCCAACTTGATTTCGGATTTGGAGCCTTTGAAATCGAATCTGGTTTTAATTTCGCTAATCGCCTGACTAACCGCGTTCTGCAACTCCGGTTTGTCTATCTCGGATACTACGTCGAATGATGGATCGCTCATGCTATTCCTCCGTTCAAGCCTACATAGGCTTTTTGGACGGCCAAGTCGACCGCCTCTTGGATTCTGGACACTTCCTTCCCTCCTCCCTGGGCCATATCGGGTTTTCCTCCGCCCTTCCCACCTAATAATTCACAGGCGGCTTTCACCAATTCTCCGCAATGAACCTTTTTACCTGCGATGGAAGGGGAACAGGTAACCACGATACTCGCATCCTCGGAATTTTTGCTCGCAAGAACCGCAACGATCTCCTTCTCTCTGACTTTCAGATTATCGGAAAGTCCCTTGAGAGCCTTGGCATCCTTGGATTCAAAAATAGCCGAGACGATTTTTACGTTTCCTACGAGTTTGGCTTGGGAAAGAACCTGACCTATCACTTCCGGATTGTTTTCGAAGTCTCTGGATTCCCGATTTTTCTTTTCCTTCAGGAATTTGCCCTGAGCCTCTTCCAATTCCAAAGCCAGGGACTCCGTGAGATCCCGGAAGATTCCTACGGCGTCTGCTCCCTTGGTTTCGAACAAAGACCTTACGTCATCCGGTCCAGGAATCTGAGTCTTGACGGAGAGAGTAGCTCCTTCTTCTCCTAATTCGTCCTTGATCTTCAAGTTGAGATTTTGAACCGCTTCGGTCAATTCTGCGAAGCGAGTCTGAAAGGTTTCCACAACTACGGGACCGGCCACGGCCTCTATTCTTCTATTGCCCGCGCCGGGACTGGATTCTTTTTTGATGAAGAAATATTCTATATCCCCGGTATTTCCCACATGAGTCCCTCCGCAGAATTCCAAGGAGCGATCTCCCATTTGCAGAACGCGGACACTATCCCCGTATTTTTCGTCGAATGCGGCTACCGCTCCCGTCTTCTTTGCTTCTTCTATCGGAAGAATTTTCGTCTCTACGGGAATATGGCGAACGATGCTATCGTTCACCCAGGATTCTATATTACGAATTTCTTGCGGACTAAGAGCGCTAGGATGGGAGAAATCGAATCTGAGATACTCGGGAGAAACGATGGATCCCTTTTGCAACACATGCGAACCCAATAGGTTGCGCAAGGCTCCGTTCAGCAAGTGGGTACCGGAGTGATGGGATTTTAGTTTTTCCCTTCTCTCTTTTTCCACTTCCAGCTTAGCGATCTCGCCCACGGAGAAACTCCCGGAAAGAACGGTGCCTATATGTAGGATAATATCGTTTTCCTTTTGGGTATCCAAAACCTTGAAGACCGAATTTCCCTTTCGGATAAAACCGGTATCTCCTACCTGGCCTCCTCCTTCCGGATAGAACGGGCTGGATTTGAAAACGAGAACTCCGCTCTCTCCCTCTTTCAAGGAATTCGTTTGCTTATTATCCGAAAATACGAAAAGAATCTCGGACTCAGCGTTCAGTGCCCCGTATCCCAAGAATTCGGTCTTATCGGTTTTGATTCCAGTGAAAAGACTGACCTTATTGGCCTTCCAGGTTTCCCGGGAAGACTGTCTGTCCTTCTCCAATTCCTCTTCGAAAGACTTGCGATCGAAGGAGAGTCCGTGCTCTGCTACGATCTCTTCGGTCATTTCCGCGGGAAAACCGTAAGTTCCGTAGAGAAGGAAACTATCCTTTCCGGAGAATATACTGGAGCCTTCGGATTTGGTTTTGGAAACCAAAGCCTCGATCTTATCCAAACCGATCTCCAGGGTCTTGAGGAATAGTTCCTCTTCGGCGAGAAGGGTTCTTTCCACTGCGGCGATATGTTTTTCCAATTCAGGATAACGATCCTTATAGATGGAAGCCACAGGTTTTACGAGTTTATATAGGAAAGGCTCCCGCAAATCCAATTTACGAGCGAATAATACCGCGCGACGAATCAAACGTCGGATAACGTATCCTCTACCGGTTCTATCGGGATAGATACCGTCCGATACGGAGAATAATACGGAACGGATATGATCCGTGATTACCCGAAAAGGGACTTTGTTGGATTCTCCGTAGGTCTTTCCGGAAACCTTCTCCACTTCGGAGATGATATTGCGTAGTTCGTCCGTATCGTATACAGAATCCACTCCTTGTAATAGGAGAGCCACTCTTTCCAATCCGGAACCGGTATCTATCCCGGTTTGTTTCAGAGGGTGCAGATTGCCTTCAGTATCCTGATTGAATTGATTGAAAACTATATTCCAAAATTCTAAAAAACGATCGCAATCGCAGCCGGGACGGCATTCGTATTTGACTCCGCAATCCGGAAAACCTTTCTCGGGTCCTCGATCCAGATATAATTCCGAACAAGGTCCGCAGGCTCCGCTATCTCCTGCAGGTCCCCAGAAATTATCCTTCTTGCCTAAACGGGTGATTCGCTCTTTAAGAATTCCCTTAGAGAGCCAGATTTTTTCCGCCTCGTCGTCGTTCTCGAAAACAGTGATCCAGATTTTTTCCTTGGGGAAGCCTAGACGATTCACGGAACAATCCAATGCGAATTCTATGGCTTCTTCCTTGAAATAATCCCCGAAACTGAAATTGCCGAGCATCTCGAAGAATGTACAATGCCTTTCCGTTTTTCCCACATTTTCCAAGTCGGTGGTTCTTAGGCATTTTTGAGCGGAAGTGGCACGGGTATACGGAAGCGCCACGGCCCCCGTAAAGAGAGGTTTGAATTGTACCATCCCGGCGGTGGTGAAGAGAAGTGTCGGATCTCCCGCAGGCAATAAGGAGGAGGAAGGCACTATCGTATGCCCCTTCTCCTTGAAATAATCCAGGAAGATATTACGTATTTCTGAAACTCTCTTAAAATTCATGCCACCTCTATAAACAGAAAATGCCCGAGGTCTTGTTTGCAAGAACTTCAGGCATTCCCAAAAACGGATCTAAAAAACGAAAATTAACGTTTAGAGAACTGAGTTCCTCTACGCGCTTTGTGTAGACCGTATTTCTTGCGCTCCACCATACGAGGGTCACGAGTTAGAAGACCTTCTTTCTTAACGATAGGTCTGAACTCGGGATTATAACGGCAAACGACTCTAGAGAGTGCATGACGGATTGCTCCCACTTGACCGATAACTCCTCCACCGGAAACGATCAGTTTCAGGTCGAATTTTTCGGTAACATTGAGGAGAGTCAGAGGAGTTAAAGCCTCTTTCAGGTTGGAACGGCTATTATGAAGATAGTCCTTGATATCCTTATCATTAACGATAATCTTTCCGGAACCTTCTTTTAATTTAACGCGAGCGATAGCGTTCTTACGACGACCGACTGCCCAGATTTCCTTGGCGCTTGCCATATTTCAATAATCTCCTAGAGTTCCAGTTTCACCGGCTTTTGAGAGCCGAGGTTGTGCTCGTTTCCGGGGAAAATCCGGAAATGGGTAAGAATCTGAGCGCCGAGTTTGCTTTTAGGAAGCATTCCTTTAACGGCTTCGTACAGAATCTTTTCAGGGTGCTTCGCTCTCATACTTTGGAGAGTGGTTGCAGTCATACCGCCCGGATAACGGGAATGGTGGAAGTATTCCTTTTGGGTTTCTTTACTTCCGGTAACCGCAACTTTAGCAGCATTGATAACGATGATATTGTCTCCGCAATCCACGTGTGGAGTGAAAGTCGGTTTGTGTTTGCCTCTCAGCCTATGGGCGATCTCCGAAGCAAGGCGACCCAAGGTTTTGCCTTCGGCGTCGACCACGAACCAAGCCTTATTAGCTTGTTCCTTTTTCAAGGAAGGAGTTCTATGCGATTTAGATATAATTGGCATGGGAAAAAGCGTCCTGTATAGGCCAATTTCGCGTACCGCCCTAACGGGTCAAGGAAATTTAGCCATAAAGGCGGATTTAGGAACTAGAATCCGATTTGGACGCTGGCTTCGGCTCCCCAACCTAGTTTTCCGAGCATCAGATCCGGTTTCGGATACACCCCCCAAGAAATCGGATTGGGCTCCGTCTCTTGTTCCCAGGATTTCCCGATGAAATAGCTCCGGACCAATTGGGCCAGATAGGCGGATGCGAGTAAATACACTGCGCCATTGTAAGTGTGGATAGAAGAATCGTATTTGGAGCGAGCTTCGGGAACGACCGCATAAAGATAAAAATTCGAGATCGCTCCGCCGAAAATATAAGCTCCCTGGACACTACTACGGAATACGGCCTCATCATAATCCTTTTTAGCGCTTTCAGCTTCCACCCTGGCATAAGAAGCCAGTCCCAAAGTAGTTGCGAATCCGGCGGCGGTTAAGCCTCCTTCTTTCTTTCGGCCAGCATACCAGGCTCCCCAACCGGGAAGAAGCGCCGATCTCCAAACTACGCTCCATTTGCTTCGGGAACTTGTCTTAACTTCCGGAGGCGGAGTGATCACGACGGGCTCCTCTATCTTAGGATTTTCCTGGAGCTTCTTTTCCTCTTCCTTACGAATCCGATTCTCTTCTTCCTTAGTGACGTCCTTATAGACGATCTTTAGTATTTCCCTTTTGCCGATGGTCTTGGTCCCTTCGGCGGTCTGAACGGTGATCGCCTTCTCGTTTTGGCCGGTAATGTTTCCCATAAGTTTGCCTCCTTTCCGGAGAAGAATAGTCTGTTCCGCGAAAAGAAAACCGGGGGCTATGAAAATTACAAAAAAGAGAAGAATTCGAAAAGTACGATGCAAGAGACCGATCATATGGTTCAGAGAATAGGAGTTTTTGAATTTAGTCAAGTGGAATGGAAGGCTTAGTTCCGCCGAAAACGGAATCCGAGGGGACTATTAATTAGAATATTATACTTCTCTTTTTATTAGGTATAATTGTGTCCAAAGATTGTCTTACTCAGGGATTCACTCGTATCCATCCCGTTAGGGCCAATCGGATTTTTTGGAAATTTCTTGCATTTTGTAATAAATGCGATCCGATCCTCGAAAAAGGAAAAGAATATTATAATATCCGGAATTTTCGGATCTTCTTGAAATTATTCTCTTGCTCGGTCGTTTACGAACCGGTTATTCTGCCTTAAATGGTCCGTATTGTCTCCCTTTTCTTATTCGTCGCTCTCTTACTCCCGAATTGCTTATCGGAGAAGACCTGCTCGAACCAGGACCGTTCTTGCAGCTTAGAGGCAAATTTAGCGAGCATTCTGTTTTCGCCTCCCGGTATCTATCTCTATTCTACTCTTAACACTTACCAAGGGAATCTCGCCAATTCGATAGTGCTAGATACGAATTTGAGTATTATCTGTACAAATGAACGTCTTTTCGCGCCTATAACTTCTAGCTGCTCCAATCTAGCGCCTTTTGTATCCACCTCTTTTGCACCCATGTCGGCCATTACTGGATTTTATATCGATTTTCCGACTACAGGCGTTCCTTTGCGCGGACCTTTTGGAACGATTCTTGCGGATGATTTCAACTCCGTATTTACGACCGATCTCAAATCCACAATGTCGGATGCAGGCTTAGGGACAGGACTCTTCTGGACCTTCGGCGATGCGAACGGAGGTTATGGAGGAACTACGGCTACAACCTGTGCGGACGGAACGGATAATACTACAGGGACAGGCGCGGCAGGAAGTCCGCTCAATTCCGCTTCCACTACATGGTTCGGCTCAAGCTTAGTCAACTGCGTGGATACTTACAGGCTACTTTGCATGTGTTATTCGCCCGCCTCAGGCGGTGGCGGTTAATAGACTTCCTAGTTCCGACAAAAATATTTTGACAAGTCGAAGGCTTCGGAATATCCTAAAAGACCTCTCAAGGATTTCTCTTGCTTCGATCATACTTCATATTTCCCACCCTCTTAGTTTTAGCGCTTTCCCTTTCGGTTTCTAACTGCATTACTTCGAAAGTCTGTTCCGAACAAGACAGAGGTTGTAGCCTGCAAGCCTCTTTGGTTTCCTTTTTCTCCACGCCTCCCGGTATCTATCTCTATGGTAGTCTGAATTCCTACCAAGGAAATGTGGCCAGCCTAGGACCGGATATGTTCGGAGGTCTCCGAAATATCTGCTCTGGAGAAAGGATTCTGGCCCAAACGGTCAATCTCACCTGCGCAAATGTTCTTCCGTTCGCCTCGTCCGACACCCTGACTCTTGCGAATTACGCTGCCGCACCGAATAATTTCTTTTTATCCACATTCGGCCCCGTATATGGGGCAAAAGGTGAAATCATATCCGCGGATTGGAATTCCTTCATTTCGGTTGCCATCAATCGCTCGCTTGCCGACTCGGGAGTCACTTCGGACGAATTTTGGACTTTTGCAGCCAGCGCGGGAACTTATAACGGGGCGGATAATTGTACCAACGGGACGGATACGGGCACCTTGGGCACCGTAGGAGATCCGTTTTCAACCGTGGCAGGATGGTATGGAGGCAGTACGACCCCAATCTGCTCCGAAGCCAAAAAGATCGTATGCATCTGTTATTAGATTTCGCTCCTGCAAGAGAGTTAAAGAACGAAGAGCCCGACAAATTTTAGTAAAAGATAATACTCTGTCGGGCTTTTAAAATCGGAAAAAGCCGCTGTTACTTGCAATCTTTTTTAAGTTCGGACTTAATGCTGATCTCGACGTCCGGCCATAACAAAGATTTTCCGTCTTTCCCCTTATGCAGATCGCTGCAAACTTCGTTCAAAGCCTTGAGAGCAGCTTGCGCTTTCCAATCGTTTAAGTTCAGACTTCCTTTTGCGAGTAAGACGTTTCCATTTTCCACAGTAAAGCTTAAGGGAACGGATTTCGTTACTCCGTTCAGAATGAGTTTCACTTCTCCTTTTCCGGATTTCTTATCCGCATCCAAAGACAATTTGGTTAAAGAGCCGCTGATCTTTCCGTTTCCCTTTAAGGCTCCGAAAAAAGCACCTTTGATCTTAGGATCTCTTTCCGCGTTACCGCTGTCCAGGTCTATGGGTTCGAGGGAAAATTTCAAACCCTTAAGAGCGGATTCCAAAGAATCTCCCGGTTTGGTCCCATGAATCGTAACCTTGGTAAACTTGCCGCCTACTCCCGTCTTTTCGGTGAATTTAAACGCCTTCCATTCAAGACTCGTCTTTTCGGCGTCCAAGGAATACTTGCAGGAAGGTTCCGAGGCGAACGTTTTGGATTGCCAGGCTCCGCCCAAGATCGATCCTATGAAAAGAGCCGGTAAGAATGCACGAAGAAGGAAAAGATTCGTTCTATTCGATTGTCTGGATTTCATGACCTAATACTGCCTCTCGGATCGGACAAAGTCAAGATTTTTAGAACGAAGCGCTTAGGAAGTTTGATTTGAACGAAGAAGAACTGATTTACTCCCTCTATCCTCCCGGAAAGGAACAGGAAAACGATTGTTATCTGGACTCGGAAGGTAATCTGATCACAACGGACACAATCGTCGAAGGAACTCATTTCCGCTTGGACTGGAGTCGCCCGCAGGATTTAGCCGGCAAATTGGTGGAAGTAAACGTCTCCGATATCGCGGCTGCCAACGGCATCCCTCTGAAAGCGTTCTTCAATTTCGGCCTATCACCTTCCTGTAACCGCAAGGAATTCCTGGAACCTTTCGTGGAATCGTTTAAGAAAACGTTATCCGACTACGAAATAGAACTTTGCGGGGGAGACACATACCGAAGCCAAGAATTGAACCTAACCCTGACTCTATTCGGAAAATCGAATACTCCTTTGGATAGAAAAGGAGGAAAACCGGGGGATAACGTTTATTTAAGCGGGCATATCGGAGCTTCTCTCTTAGGTTATAAGATTCTGGAAGGAGCTCATAAATCCCTGTCTCTCCGCTTGCGCGAAACCGCACTGGACCGACACCTACGGCCCAAGTCAAGATTGCAACTGAGTCGTTCGTTATATTCTAAAAAAAGAATACATGCGGGAATGGACCTCACGGACGGTCTTAAGCAAGACGTTTATAAATTGGCTAAATCCTCCGGGGTCTGGATAGAAATCGATTTGGACAAACTTCCCTACGAACCGGGAGTCAAGGAAGCGATCGGTATAGAAGGTATCCTCACGTCCGGCGAGGAATTGGAGCTGCTTTTTCTATCTCCCGAAGAATTGCCGGAAGTATGGGAAGGTATTCCTATCCGGAAAATCGGAATTGTAAAGGCCTTGAGAGAGGGAGAATCTCCGAGAGTCCAATATCAGTACGAGGGAAAAAGTTACGATCCCAAAGAGTCCGGCTTCCGTCATTTCTAAGCGAAATTCTACTTGCCCTAGGATTTCGAATCGGAATTCTTCTGGTTCAAAATGAAATTTTCCTTTCTTTCCTGGATTCTTCCCAGTCAACCCAAACCCAGACTGGACGACTCGAGCGTCCATAATCTATATCCCAAATACCGATGGAGAATTCTGGAAGCGACTTTTATCGGTTATTCCGTATTCTATACGGTTCGGAATAATTTTCCGGTCGTATCCAAGGAAATCGGCCAAGCACTTTCCTATTCCCAAGAACAGATAGGAAATATTCTCGCAGCGACCGCTATCTCTTACGGGATCGGAAAATTCTTGATGGGAGCGCTTTCCGATCGAAGCAATCCCAAGGTTTTCATGCCTTTGGGTTTAATTTTAACAGCGATTTGTAATATTCTTTTCGGAGCCTCTTCCGATTACGAGACTCATCTGATCCTTTGGGCCTTGAACGGATTAT
Organism: Leptospira wolffii serovar Khorat str. Khorat-H2; assembly: GCF_000306115.2. Lineage (NCBI taxonomy): Bacteria > Pseudomonadati > Spirochaetota > Leptospiria > Leptospirales > Leptospiraceae > Leptospira > Leptospira wolffii. The sequence goes on along the minus strand of NZ_AKWX02000023.1, from coordinate 406,070 downwards.
TCCAGGGTATGGGCTGGCCTCCTTGCGGCAGGTCTCTGGGGCATTGGTTTTCCCTAAAGGAGAGAGGCCAAAAATTCGCGATCTGGAATATTGCACATAACGTGGGAGGTGGCCTCGTCGGAGTGATCGCCGCATATAGTGCCTCCTGGTTCGGCTGGAGAAACGCATTTTATATACCGGCGGCTATTTCCCTTTTGACCGCGATCTATCTCTATTTCCGTCTAGCGGATACCCCTCAGTCGGTAGGACTTCCTCCTATTGAGGAATATTCCGACTCGGATCCGCATTCCTCAAAAACCGAAGAGATCGAGCGCGAATTGAGTTTCAAAGAGATATTAGTAGATTCCGTATTGCTAAATAAGTATATCTGGATCTTCGCTCTGGCGAATTTTTTCGTGTACATCGTAAGATATAGCCTAACGGATTGGGGACCTTCTTATCTTAAATTCGCCAAGGGAGCCAGCCTAGAAAAAGGAGGGATCAGCACCCTGATCTACGAGTTCGCGGGAATCGGATCCACCCTTCTAGTAGGTTGGTATTCCGACAAAGTAGGCGGAAAAAGAGGATGGGTCAGTTTCTTCTGTATGATCCCCATTCTATTCGCTTTCGTGGGATTATTATTCGTGCCTCCTGGATATCTCTGGTTGGATTTGGTATTATTCGGAGTAGTCGGATTCTTCATTTATCCTCCGGTAATGCTCTTAGGAGTGGCAGGTTTGGATTTCACTTCCAAAAAAGCGGTGGGAACCGCCGCAGGCTTCATCGGGTTATTAGGATATTTAGGGAGAACAGCCCTATCCAAGAGTTTAGGTTGGATGACCGGCTTCTCCTGGTTTCGTTGGGAATATTCTATTTTTTTGATATTAGGTTCCGCGGTCTTGGCGTTGGTATTGCTGGCCTTTACCTGGAACTGGAAACCGAAGCATTAACGGGAAATAAGCCGATTATTGCACAAGGGCGAAAAAATTCGCCCTTTCGTTATTAAAGAATTATTTTTTAGCTTTTCCTTTTGCAGGCGCGGCAGGAGCAGGCTCGTCTATCCTTTTCGCCACTTCGAAAGTGCGTATTTCATAGGAACTCCCGTCTTGGTTATAGGCGATTCCGGTTTCAGTAAGAACGATAACATCGCCTCCGTTTTCACGCGCGATCGCTTGTGCCTTTTCAATCTGGCTGGCGGTGGTTCCCCCCTTAACATTCACGACACCTATCACATCGACTTTGTAGTTAGGAACGGATCTCAAAATCACATCCACCGGAGCGTTCTCCGCCAATGGAGGATATGTCGAGGTCCCTGTTTTCGTGAAGGAAGAAAGAGCGCAGCCTACCGTTAAGGAAAGCGCAAGCACAGCTACCGTAAGAATTTTTTTCATGTTAACTCCTTATTTCGAGCCCCCGTATTAAGAATAAAATTTTTCCATAATTTATAGAAATGAGGTATTCCAAAATCGAGATTGTTGACCTTTATATGTTCGAAAAATTTACGCGCAACAAAAAAAATCCCTAAAAATATCAGTAAAAAGCAGTTTCTATGCCAAGCCGATTTGTTAACATTGTATCGGCATGGACGAGCGACGGATCGGATTCTTGGATTTCTTGCGAGGCTTCTCCCTATTGGGAATTCTGATCGTTAATCTACCATACTTCGCCAAACCGATGTATTTGGTCGGAGCTAAGGAAGAGAATTCGCAAATATTGGATTTCGTTGCGACTTGGATCGTAGCCGGATTTTTCGAATTCAAGTTTTATCTTCTATTTTCCTTTTTATTCGGCTTCGCTTTCTTCCTACAGATGCGAACCGGTTCGAACGCTTCCTATTTCAGAAGAATCTTCGCGTTACTCGCAATAGGAATATTGCACGGAATTTTTCTATTCTTGGGGGATATACTATTCTCCTACGGAGTATTAGGCATTCTTCTTTGGTTCGTTCGAAATCGGGACGCGAGATGGCTTTTGCAATTTTCTTTCTTTTGCCTAGTACTCGCATTAGTATTCAGAAGCCTTTTTTTATTCTGGGGAGACGAATACAAGGCGCAGTATTTAGCCGATTTGCCCCGACTTATCGAGGAGAGTAGAAAAGCATATTTAGGAGGCTTCTGGGAGAGTTCGTTACAAAGGGCAAAGGAAACGTATCTATCGCTCCCTATTTTGATCTTATACCAATGGCCGAGCGCGCTCGCCATGTTCGCATTGGGTCTTGCCGCGGCAAAAAGCGAAGTTTTCTCCGACTTACAAAAAACTAAGGAACTCCTTTCCAAGTATTTCATCCCTCTCTTTCTTTTAGGAATCCTGGGAAACGTAATATATACCGCGGATTCCCGTCATCTACTTCCTGAAGATTGGAACAAATTCGTGAAGTTCCTGCTCCTAATATCGGAAGTATTCGGGGCTCCGGCGCTCTCCTTCTGCTATGTATTTTTACTTTTAGTATATTATAAAAATACGATTAGCGTTGCGGATCGCCCTTGGTTCGAAACTATGGGGCGACTTTCTCTCTCCAATTATTTGGGAGAATCCTTAGTATGCGCCTGGGTCTTCTGCGGCTGGGGATTAGGAAAATTCGATTCCGTTGGAAATTATATTTTGCTTTTACTCGGTCCTGCAATCTGGATCGGATTATCGGCGCTAACTCTAGCTTGGAGCCGATACTATTCTTACGGTCCGGCGGAGTGGCTACTTAGATCTTGGACCCACTGGAAAAGGATTCTGTCTTAGACTTTAGTAAGTCGATCAGTCGTCGTCTCTCTCCTTTGGGGTATCCTGTTTTTCTATATGTACCGATTCGAAGAATTTTCTGACTTCCTGCTTATCCAAATTCTTAGGTGAGCCCATAACGGCCGCGGAATATATCTTATCCGCAACGATATACACTCTGGTCTTCATGTAAAATTCCTCGTTTACCTTTTGTTGCACCTCTACCGACTCCAATTTTCCTATGTCCACCGGATATTCCGATACGATTTCTCCGCCTAAAGTCTCTAACCCCTTGGACTTAACACCTGAAGCGACATCCTCTAAGAACATTTTTCCGGAAGGCCTGGATAAATATTCCATTTCAGTAAAAACGTAAATCACTCCTTCGAATTCGGCTCCTAAAGTATTCGTCTTTAATTTTCCGAACTCGGTTGCGGTGAAACGTTCCGTGGGTTGTATTCCCGACACGGGAAGAGTCGCCACCAAGATCTCCTTTTTAGGTAAAATCGGAACGGAACATATAAAAGAGATACTAGCGAATCCTACGGCAAGAATCAGGAATCTCCGGAAGGTTCTTAAACCCTTTACAATCATAAGGATCGCGGGAGGAATCAGATATATTCCGATTTCTGCAAACATGGCTCCGAAAATAAACGGCCAGCCTTCCCGATGGTTTCCTCTGATACCCATGGCCTTCAAAAGAGAAAAGAAGATATAAAGAAAAATTAACAATATCTCCGGGACAGGAGATCTCATCAGACGATGAACGGACCAAGGTTTAGAATTTTCTAATTCTTCCACAAAAACCTCCGCTATAAAAAATCGGATCCGTGTCAAATAGGAAGAAATCTTCGCCGAATTTTGACTGAGTCGAAAAATGCGCGAGTTTTAGGAGATTCCGATTCGGAGATCGGACCCAGATACGAGACCTGGTATAATTTTCCGGAAAGGATATAAAATCTAGACTTAAAGCATTTTTCCGAATCGACTCGAATCGCAAGTTCCAAGGATTCGGTTCCGAGAACATCATCCGCATCCTCTTGGTATATCAGATCCTCTTGCGACTTACCCAAGATCTCCTCTCTTTGCCAATCCGCCATGTCTTCTAAATAAATTTTTTGGAATGGTCTTTTCCGAAAGGAATACTCCTGCAAAAGAAAAATGTATCTTCCATCTCCCGCCACCTTGGAAAACACTTCCACTTCTCCGAATTTGGTATTTCTAATCACTCGACCCTCTCGGTATTCTCCGGGAAGGGAAACCTCGAGGCTACCCTGAGACAATAAAGTTTGGATTCCCGTTCCGATGAATAGATTAGCCGCCGCTAGTCCGAGTCCGATCAGAATAAAGGTTCGAAATTTCCTGAGTTCCTTTACGAACAGAAGGAGCCCCGGAAGTAATAGGGTGATTATTACCGTTCCTACAGTTCGTCCGACCTCGAACTCCAAGATTCTTCTATGAGTGGTCGGCGCGAATAATGTAGTTAAGATGCATACGATTATATACGCGAAAGCCAGTACTATATTGATCAATATCTGGTTTCGTTTTTCTTCCGGGCTTCGTTCCTCATCGGCCATTATTTATTCTTCGCTTCCCGGGTTTTATCGCAATAATCCTGCACAGCGGCGATCACATTCGGACATTTTTGAGAACCGTCCGCTTTCAACTTGCGGCATTGTTCCACTCTCCAAGTAGCCGATTTCATAATTTCTTCGGTAGGAGGAACGCTTTTACAAAATCCCGGAGTTTTTTTCGCCGCCTCCAAGCTGAACCCTAGAAAGAGTCTTTGCTGGATAAGACAGGAAAGATCCAAGTCCCCGGAACATTCCTCGCCACGCTTCACGGCTTCGTTCAATGCCTCCGCCTGTGTATGCTTCTTACTCCATTCCTTCGCTTCGGTCTGGGTTTTTTCGCCGGTCTCTTTCAGGTTCGAGAATACTCCCTCAAGCCAGATCCCTCCCACATAGAGGCAGCCTCCTCCGAGTACAACCAAGCTAACGAAAACGATGAGAAATATCTTAAGTCCCTTTGGCATAACGTGGCAATCAGGAACCATATGCGAAAAATTGCAAGAAGAAGTACTGCGCGATCTAAAAAAGCCCGATATCAAAAGGAAGGATGCGTTCTAAAAGAAATCGACTCTATCCCGATTGGGAGATATCCGAAGAGAATGCGATCGACTCAGCCTAGCCATCTTAGAATAATTTTGGCAAAGTCCGCTTTTACCGCAGGCTTACTGATATAGTCGTCCATTCCCGCTTCCAGGCATTTTTCCCTTTCACCCGTCACGATTCCCGCAGTAACGGCTATGATCGGAACATGCTTATCGGATTCTAAATTTCGAATGGACCTTGTCGCCTCGTAACCGTTCATTTCGGGTATTTGAATGTCCATAAAGATTAGATCGGGGGAATCCAAAGCGAATCGATCCACGGCTTCCTCTCCGGTCTTAGCCTCCAAAATACGAGCGGCGGGTAGAATTCTAGACACGATCGTTTTCGCGAGCATCATATTCACATCGTTGTCCTCGGCGATCAATATCGTGACAGGTTTCCAAATCCGAGGAGCACCTATCGAAGTCGCAGGGGCGGGAGCGTCCGGAAATTGGAAAGGCTCCCGGATAATTTGATTCTTGGACATCACATCGAATAATTGCTGAACGAATATCGGTTTTGCCAGGACTTCCTGGATTCCGTATTTCTTGGATTCCTTACGAACATTCTCCTCATCCGGATCGCTGCTTAAAAGCACGATCGGTTGTTGATCGATCCCGATTTTCAATTCTTCCCGGATCTTTCTCGCAGTCTCTAACCCGCTTAAAATAGGCATCCGGTGATCCAATAGAATCATATCGTATCTCTCACCAAGAGCCAATTTTTCCAAAGCCTCCGCCCCGCTTCTTCCCGACTCGAAGGGAATTTTTTGGAGAGATAGCATTTGCTTCAGAAGTTCCAGATTATGATCGTTATCATCGATCACAAGAACCTTCTTGATGGAGCGAAGCCGTATCCAATCGTCTCCTACGGATGCCAAAACGGGAAGCTTTAGGTCGAAATAAAAGGTACTACCCTCGCCCAACTCGCTCACGAGTTGCAATTGGCTTCCCATAATCGCCAGAAGCTTGTTCGAAATTGTGAGTCCTAATCCGGTCCCTCCGAATCTTCGGGTCGTGGAAACGTCCTCCTGAGTAAATGCTTCGAAGATTTTCTTTTGGTTATTCGGCGCGATACCTATTCCTGTATCCGATACGGAGAATCTAAAGACGGATTCGGTGTTCGAAATTTTTTCCACCACTTCGATCTTAAATTCTATTTCTCCCCTCTCGGTGAACTTCACCGCATTGCTGAATAAATTCAGTATGATCTGCCTTAACCTTACTCCGTCGGCTTTCACGAAGCGAGGCACGTCGCTCGGAATGTTGATGAGGACTTCCAACCCTTTCTTTTGGGCCTGGTATCGGATCACATTTACGGTCTGACTGCACAACTCCAGAAGATTCGTCTTTTCGTAGGACAACTCCAACTTACCGGCTTCTATTTTTGAAAAATCTAATATATCGTTTATTATATCCAGCAAGGATTCTGCGGACTGAAAGACTGTAAGCGCATATTGATGCTGGGTCTGATCCAAGGAAGTTCGCAGAAGAAGGTCCGAAAATCCTATGATCCCGTTCAAAGGAGTACGTATTTCATGACTCATATTGGCCAAGAAATCGGACTTAGCCTTATTGGCCTGTTCCGCAAGCGATTTCGCCTTCTTCAATTCCTCTCTTTGCAGACAGCTTTCCGTGATATCCTGGGTGAACATCATGATCCCGCCTATCGACCCGTCCAAATTATACCAGGGCCTGACTTCCCAACGTAGGTATTGGTCGTGTTCCCATCCCGGAGGTCTCCATATATCCTCGTCGTTCTTTAAAATCTCCCCCTTTAAACATCTCTGATGGATTTCCTTCCATTCCGCCGAGATATTAGGGAACACCTCGTAATGGGAGAGTCCGAGTATGTCCCGGCCTTCCAGATGATATTCCATAAGCCAGCGCTGGCTCACCGCAACGTATTTTACTCCCGTATCGAACATTGCCACCGCTGCCGGGGCATGCTCCACGAATGCGAGAAGTCTGGATTTTTCCCGAAACAGCTCCAACTCGGCTCTTTTTCGTTCGTCTATATCCATCACCTGCGAGACGAACTGCAGGGGCTTCCCTTCCGCGTCCCGGACAACGGAGACCGATAGATGTATCCATACCGGGCTTCCGTCTTTTCGAATATAACGTTTTTCTAAATGATACCATTCTCTTTCCCCGGCCACCAATTCCTTAAATAAAGCCAGGTCCTTGTCTAAGTCCTCCGGATGGGTGATATCCTCGAAAGACTTCGAGGCCAATTCTTCCTGAGTGTATCCTAATAGTTTCGTGAGATTCTTATTCACCCGGATCCATTTTCCGTCCGGATCCACTATTGCCATTCCGATCGCCGAATATTCGAAAGCCCCTTGGAAGGTTTCTCTTATTCTCTTTTTCTCGCCGATATCCCTACCTATTTCGGAAATGCCGACTACCTTTCCACGTGAATCGTACATGGGAGAAACCGAGATGGACATCACCAACCAATGACCGTTCTTACCCTTTCTTACGGTTTCGAATTGAACGATCTCTCCGCCGGCTTTCACTTCCTCGTTCAGCCTTTCCTCTTCCTTACGTTTATCTTCCGGAATCAGAGTATGAATGGATTTACCGATGATTTCTTCCGCCTTATAGCCGAAGATTTTCTCGGCCCCGGAATTCCATGACGTTATTATATTCTCCAGATCCTTCCCTATGATGGAATCGTGGGACGATTCGACGATTCTTGCCAATCGAAGGTTTGCCACTTCTATTCGTTTGTACTCGTCTATATCCTGAAGGGTTCCGAAAAGCCTGGAACATCTACCGTCTATCGATTCCACATGCCCGATCGATCGGACCCATTTCTTCCTACCGTTAGCCGTGATGATTTGGAGTTCCAAATCCCAAGGAACTCCTAACTCTCTTCCTTTATTTACGGCTTCCGAGATGGACTGCCTGCAATCTCCTTCGGTATAAAAAAGAATCCCTTTCTCCAAGTCCGGTTCGTAATCCGACGACACCTCATGGATTTCTCTGACGGTCTGGGACCAATAAATAGTATTTCGATCGAAATCCACCTCCCAACCGCCGACCTTGGCGACCTGGCTTGTCTGCTCCAAAAATTCCTTGGTCCTGCGAAGCTCCAGTTCCGTATTCTTGATCTCGGTAATATCGCTCACGATTACCGTAAATCCGACTGTCCGGCCTTCCCGGATATCCGGAATATAATTCATCAGAGAGTGCCTAACCGACTTACCGTCCGGAGAAGGGATCGATCTTTCGAATCTCTGAATTTCCCCTTTCAAAGCCTTGGCTACATATATAATATTCTTATTATATATCTCTTCCCCTACGATCTCGCGCATATGTTTTCCGATCACTCCGTCCGGCTTAACGCCGAACCAATCCATATACGCCTTGCTGGCCATTTGGCTGATTAAATTGGAATCGTAGTAGCCCACGATGGACGGTATCGTATCCAAAATGGAAAGAAAATCTATGCCTCTTGCCACGGAAACCGTGGGAAGAACGGAATGTTCGGAAATTCTAACGCAGCAGACCAAGATCTCGATTCCGCCATGTTCGTATTTTCTACAAAAGCTCTCCGTAGGAACTCCAACACCGGAGCCGGTTTGGTAACGAACAATAAAGGACTTTTCCTTCTCCTTTCTCTTGGATAAGGAGTCGAATTTATTCGCGTCTTCGGGAAATACGATCTTATCCCAAACTGGCTCGGTACGGGGAAATTCCTTGTATCCCAAAACGGAAAGGAATTTAGGACTGAGCCAAAGATTCTCAGGCTTTCGGATATCTCGAATCCAGAACCCGTCCAAACCGTAAGTCTCCAAAAAACGAAAGACTTCCGGATCGGTTTTTAAGAAGTCGTAGAGTGCTTTCTCCAAATAATCGTGCATATCCGCGAGTCTTTTCTCTTTGGACGAAAAAGAAGCCAGTAACAATAACGGGAAACTCGGTCCGGTCAATATAAAATTGAGTCCGTTTCCCGATCCGACTTCTTTGCGCGGAATATGCTTTTCTTAGTAGCCAAGATCCTGGCAAAAGAATATTCCTTTTCCTACCGTATCAAGACACGTAGGAAAGGATATGCAAAAGGAACTATGGCTATTTCCGATCGGAGCGATGGCTTTATTGACCTTCTTAGTGGTTCTCCAAATACCGATCCGCAGATTTTACGCGGGTTTCAACGGTAAAGTAACCGCCGATGATTTCAAGTTCGGAGAATCCAAAAGAGTGCCTCCTTGGGTTTCCATAGCAAATCGCAATTACATGAATCTACTGGAAATCCCGATGCTTTTCTACCTGATCTGCATACTCCATTTCATAACCGGCAAGGGAGAACCTCCGGAATTGGTCTGGGCTTGGGTTTACGTCGCCCTAAGATTCGCACATAGCACGATACATCTCACCTACAATAACGTCTATCATAGGTTAGCTGCCTTCGCTTTCAGCAACTTCGTTCTCGCGGGGATCTGGGCTTACTTTTTTCTGGAATTGATTTCTTAAGGTAAGGGCGTTCATTTTTTAGATGAGCCGATCTTTAAGTAGCCTTTGGAAAGAGCTTGTTGCAGAGTCTTCAGGCCCATATTCTCCACCAGTTTCTCGTATTCTCCGGAAGGATAATAGAACGGCATGAGAAATACGAAAAGAACCTGATAATAATATTCGTATTTCTCGCTCAAATCCACCGAGCCAAGATGCACTCCTTCCGAATTATAAAAATCGGAACTCATCAGAAAGCTTCCTTCTTCTCTGTAAGGAGCAAACCCGTATCCTTTGGAGATCAGATAGGAGAAATTCCTATCCTCAGCCTCTACCTCTACGATCTTGATTCGCATTTCTATATCGCCCGGTTCGTCCAAGACGACTTCTTCGAATAACCCCGAGTTTCGATAAGCGGAGGAAAGGATCTTTTTCCATTCCTGTTCCCTTTCCTGTTGTTCTTCCTCGCTCAGATTGAAAATAATATCGTTCTTTTCGGGTATATAGAGTATCCTGAGAGAAAGTCTTTTATAAGGAAAAAATTCGCTCTCCGAGAAACGATCCCGTATTCCCGAAAAATCCCCGTTGGTCAGCAAAATACATCCGTTCGCGAAAAAAACGGCGAAGAGAAAGGGGAATATTCGAAAATAAGAATACATAAAGGGGAGAACTCTCTAGGGCCAGATTGCAACCGCCTCTGCGGGAATCCAGCAGGAATTTGTTGGATATCCCATTACCGGGAGAGGCGATTAGTTTGACCCAAAACGAAACGGGAGAAACGATTATTTTTCCTTTTGTAGGATCTCCAAATGATCCCGGGAAAGAATCCATAACGTGGACCCCGGATCGATAGCGACTCCGGACACACCGGAATTCTGCAACCCCAGCCACCAAAGTTCCTTGGCCGTGACGGGAATCAGAGAGGTCTCTTTGCCGAAATAACGCAGGGATTCGGAAGGATGGGAAAAGGCGGGCAGATAGACCCTCCCTTTTTCGTCGCTGATATGAAGTAGCACGATGGGAGCAGGTTCCTCCTTCTTTGCTACCTTCTTCTTTTTTTTGGCGGGGGCCTTTTTCTTAGGCTTGGCTTTTTTCGGCGGAGGTGCCTGCGTATGAGGCACTAAAAAATAAGCCTTGGTCAGCTCCGAAGAGAGTCTTTCCAGATTCTTAGGGCTCTTCTTCTTGGAGTAAAGATACATTGCCTCCTGGAAGGGAGCATTCTTACCTTCGAATTTCGGAACCTTGATAAATAGATTCTCCCAAAAATCCAGGAGTCGCTTCCAGGCTTCCATCCCTTACTTTCTGAGTTCCGCGGACTTAGGAAGAAGTTTAGGATCCGTAAAGTCCTTTGGCTGCAGAAAGAACCAACCGACCAAAATCGCCGCCAAGCTGAAACCCGAGACGAAGATGATTCCGTAACTTCTCTTAGGTGCGGTTTCCTTGGCGATCTCTCCGTCTTCGGAGGACATATAGGAAACGATTCCCACTTTCACATAATAATACAGTGCAAGAGCCGAGTTTGCGATTCCACCGATCAATAATAGGCGGGAGAAATCGTCTCCCTTCTCCGCAATCTTTTGAAAGAGGAATAGCTTGGCCCAAAAGCCGCCTAACGGAGGGATCCCCGCCAAAGATAGGAAGAATAGAAATAAGGCCAAACTGGTCCAAGGCCTGGTTTTTGCGAGTCCAGCTATGGAATCGTAAGTAACCTGTCTGTTCCCTTCTTCCAAAAAGGAAAGTAAGGAGAATGCGCCTAAGCTCATAAAAGAATAAACAATTAGATAGAATAGGGATTCTTCCTTGATTCCCAAAGAGATCCCCGCGACTACGTAGCCCGCATGCGCAATGGAAGAAAACGCGAGTACCCTCTTTAAACCGGTTTGACGAAGGGCCACAAAATTTCCGAAGGTCATGGAGAGTAAGGCCAGGATTCCCATTATGAGAGTCCACTCCTTCCCCTGGACCGGTTCTGGCAATTTTAAGAAAACCGAAAGTAATAATCCCATAGAGGCCGACTTAGAAGCCGTCGCCATGAAGCCGGTGACGGGAGTGAGCGCGCCCTCATAAGCGTCGGGAGTCCAGGAATGATACGGAAAAAGCGCTATCTTAAACGCGATTCCTGTAAGTAATAACAGAAGACCGATCTTGGTGAAATTTCCGTCGAAACCGGAAAGAACCAAAGGCTTCAAGGATTCCCCGAGATGGGTCGTGCCGGAGCCTCCGAACAGGAAAGCCATTCCCATCAAAAAGAATCCGGTGGAAAAGCAACCCAGTAGGAAGTATTTCAAACTGGCTTCCAGGGAGAAGATATCGCTTCTCGCCATTCCCACCAGAACGTAAAGACAGATGCTCATAAGTTCCAGACCCACGAATACGGTCACCGTATCCGTTCCGGAGGTCATAAGGAACATTCCCACCACTGAGAATAGAAGCAATGGATAGAATTCGGGGAATTCCATTTTATGTTGTTCTAATGCTCTCGGAGACGCGAGGACTGTGGCAAAGGCGGAGACAAGGTACAATAGTCCGAACCAAAATCCAAGGGAATCGATTTCGTAGTGTTGTCCGAAATAGGATCCGACTCTCGGAAATATGTAGGTGGAATAGAAAAGGGAAGCGATCGCGGCTAATAATACCAATCCGGAAGTGAATCTAACGATCCTGAATTCGTTCCTATGGAAAATGAATTGTAGGACCAATAGCAGAATTCCTCCGCCGGATAAGACCAGAATGGGAAGTATCGCGAATAGATCGGCCGAGTTAGGAATCAAATTCATTCTACCGCCTCCTCAGCGACGGTTCTTTTTCCCGGAATCCCTCCGGGTTTCAAGGAAGGGATCCTATTCTCATAGCTCGGGACTTCGCTTCCTAAAGTCTTATAATTTACGAATTTCTTATTCGTCGTTTTCAAAGATCCTTCCTGTTCGGAAAAGGCTCTTTCTTCCAAAGCCTGTTTGGATACGGAGTTCAATACCACTCTCGCGCTGGGTTCCAGATAGGAAAGAAGAGGATTCGGAAATACACCCGTTACGATGATGATCCCCCCGGTGAGAAAAAGTATGAACTTTTCCCTCAATCTCAGAGGAGCCATACCGGATGCAACCGCGTTGGGTTCTCCGAATAGGATCGCTTTTGCGAATATTAGCATATACCCCGCGGCAAAAATGATCGCGGTTCCGGCGATAATTCCCAATAAAAGATCGAATTTCAATGCACCGAGAAGAATCAAAAATTCTCCGACGAAACCGTTCGTTCCCGGAAGACCCGCACTTGCGAATGCACCCAAACCTATGAACGCAGCAAGAAGCGGAGCGGATTTGGCAAGACCGGAATATTCGCCCAAGGAATTGGTTCCGGTTCTTTCATGCAGCATTCCTAATATAAAGAAAAGTAAACCAGAGGTAAATCCGTGATTCACCATCTGTAACATTCCCCCGGACACTCCCTCCTCGGTCAACGTCAGGATCCCTAAAATACAGAACCCCATATGAGAAAGAGAGGAGAAGGCGATGAGCCTCTTGCTGTTCTTCTGAGTCAAGGCCACTACGGCTCCGTAAACGATACCCGCTACGGCAAGACCGGCGAAGAAACTCCTGTATTCCAAGAATACCTGAGGGAAGATGGGAATCACCACTCGTATATAGGCAAAGAGTCCGATCTTGAGAAGAATTCCCGCCAAGTCCACGGAACCGACGGTGGGCGCTTCCTCATGAACGTCCGGCATCCATGTATGCAAAGGAAACAGCGGAACTTTGATCGCAAACGCGAAACTGAAACCCATGAAGAGCCAAAATCTAAGCTCGGGAGGAATGGAATTCAAAGGAGCGACCGCTAATTTCTCCAGATCGAAAGTTCCGGTATAACTGAATAAAACCAAAATACTCGCGAGCATGAACACGGATCCGGTAAAGGAGAATACCAGATATTTCATCGCGGCCTTGATTCTTCCCGATTCTCCCCAAATCCCCACCATTAGGGTAAAAGGCAAGACCATCCATTCCCAGAATACGTAGAACTGTATTAGGTTTACGGAAAGGAATACACCCAGAACCCCCGTCTCCACCAGAAGCAGTAAGATGAAGAATTCTCTTACCCTGTGCTTTACGTTGGAAAATGCGGATAAGGCGGAAAGGAAAAATAACAAAGCGGACATCGCCACGAGCAGAAGAGAGAATCCGTCCACGGCTACATAATAGTCCAGCCCGCCGTTTCCCAGATCCAAGAAATTCCAGATTCTATGAGAGAACTGAAAGCCGCTGTCCCCCTGGGCGAATTCCAAAAACAAAGGAACGGTCATCCCGAATACGCCTAACGTCAAAAGGGAAGCTACGCTACGAATCCAAGCCTCCTTTTTGGAAAGGAACAGGAGAGGGATTCCTAAAACGGGAAGAAAGAGCAGTATGCTTAAATAACTCTGGGGCACTTACATTCCCCTCCATAAAAATACGGATAAAATCAGAACGGTTCCGAGAACGATTAAGAAAGCGTAATCTACTACTGTGCCTGTTTGTATTCTTCTCAATACGGATCCGATTCCCGCGGAAATTCTTCCCGCGCCTACCAAAACCCGATCCAATAGCCTTCTTTCCACCACTTGGGATAAGAATTCGGAGAAGGCGGTAAGAGGTCCGATCAGTACCACTTGGAAGAACTCGTCCACATAGTATTTATTCGCTACTAGGAGTCTTAGGCCTTTATACTCGCTTTCGTCTCCCGGAATCTTTTCTTTTTTAGCGAAGAAGAACCAGTAGATTCCCGCACCTAAAGCCACCACACCCAAAGAAACGGATGCGAGCATCAGCTCTATGCTCGGAGTCAAATGATGCTCCTCCGCGTGGCCGGAAGGGGATCGAGCGAAAATAGGAGCGAAGTATCTCTCCAAAAGATCCACTCCCCCAAGTGACTCTGGAATCAAAAGATAGCCTGAAAACGCGGCACCTACAGCGAGCAGAATCAGAGGAAAAGTCATGGTCCAAGGGGATTCATGAGGATGAACCTTAGGATTCACCCTGGATTTTCCGGTAAAAGCCAAAAACGTTAGACGGAACATATAGAATGCGGTAAGGAAAGCCGTTACCGCACCGGTAGCGAAGAATACAGGATGAAAGAAGTAAGCCTTTTCCAGAATCAGATCCTTGGAGAAGAATCCGCTAAAAGGAGGCACTCCCGTAATCGCCAAGGTTCCCAGTAAGAAGGTCCACCAGGTGATCTTCATGTGAGACTTAAGGCCCCCCATTCTTCTCAAATCCTGTTCGTCGTCCAAAGCATGTATAACGGATCCGGAACCCAAGAATAGAAGCGCCTTGAAGAATGCGTGAGTTAAAAGGTGGAACAGTCCCGAAACATAGGCCCCGGCTCCCATAGCCACGAACATATAACCCAATTGGGAAACCGTGGAATATGCGAGCACCTTCTTGATATCGTTTTGGTAAACCCCGATGGTCGCCGCGAAGAATGCCGTAAAGGATCCGATCACTACGATCCAAAATCCCACCTGAGGAACGAGCGCGAAGATATAATTCAATCTGGCGATCAGGAACAATCCGGCAGTCACCATCGTAGCCGCGTGTATTAAAGCGGACACCGGCGTAGGTCCCGCCATCGCATCCGGCAACCAAACGTGAAATGGAAACTGAGCGGACTTACCCATGGCTCCGATAAAGAAGCAAATCGCGACCACTGGCAGAGCCTTCAGAAAAAGAGAGGAGTGCGGAAAGGAAATCGCGATCTGGGTAAAGGAAACCGTTCCGAGTAACCAGAATGTGAGAGCGATCCCGATGACCATTCCCAAATCCGCAACACGGTTCGTTACGAACGCCTTAATGCTTGCGTCCGCCGCGTTCTTCTTATGAGTATCGAATCCGATAAGAAGATAAGAGCATAGCCCCACTCCTTCCCAACCGAAGAATAGAAGAACCAAATTCTCCGCAAGAACCAGATGCAACATGGAGAATAAGAAAAGATTCAGATAAGAGAAGAATCTGGCAATGCCGGGATTTCCCTTCATATAGCCTATGGAATATAGATGGATAAGACTTCCGATCCCGGTAATGATGAGAGTCATAAAAAGGGAAAGATGGTCCACCTGATAAGCGATGTCCACTTTCAGACCGCCCACATCCAGCCAAGAGAAGAATGGAACGATCTCGGGAGTCGTGCGGCCCATCGGACGGTATTGCAAAAAGGCAAGAACTCCCAAGCCGAAGGAAGCGAAGGAGAATAAGGTCCCGATAACCCCGGGTAGAGATCCCTTTAGAAATCTTCCGAAGAAAGCGTTCAGCACGGCCCCGAGAAGAGGAGAAAGGACTAAAAGAGGTACGAGTAATTCCCAGGCCATTACATTACCATTTCATTAAGTTCATTTCGTCTACGAAACTGGTTTTCTTTTTCCGATGAATCGCAACTACAAGAGCCAAACCTATGGCCGCTTCCGCCGCGGCGATGGCCATTACGAAGAACACCACCACTTCTCCCTGGACCTGATGCAGCGCCTTGGAGAATACCACGAAAACCAGATTCACTGAATTGAGCATTAGCTCCACGGACATGAAGATGACCACCGCACTCCTTCTAAAGAGTACGCCCGCGACTCCTATGGAAAACACGATACAAGCCAAAATCAGGAGATATTCCACCGGAATTCCGGCTACACTAGGCTTTAGAATTTCGGAATTCATGATTCTCCTTCTCCCGGTTTTTTTCCCAGATTCTTTTTCCCTAAGATCACGGCCCCTAATACCGCGGCTAATAGAAGCACGGATACGATTTCGAACGGTAGAAGATAATCCAAGAACATGGAAGTTCCTACGACTGCGGTGTTCCCTTCCACGGAAACGTCCGGTTCTTCGGTCTCGGTCTTTTGAGTAAGAGGATACTGATAAGCTCCCTCGGAGGAATAACCTTTGGGAGCGGAATCCGTATTAGGAACGCCTTCTCTGGCCGCATTCGTCAAAACGATTCCCAAAAGAACCACTAGAGATAGAACCAAGATCTTTTTCAGAGGATGGTTCCAAAGTTGGCCGATACCCTCGTCGTGCAAAGATAGCAGCATCAAAACGAATACAACGAGAACCATAATCGCACCCGCATACACCAGAACCTGCATCGTTGCTACGAAGACGGAACCGATCACCGCATAGATACCGGCTAACGCAAAAAAGGAAAGCACTAACAACACTGCCGAACTGATGGGATTGGGATGAAAAACGACTCCCAAGGCGCCCGCGATCAAAACTCCCCCGAAAATAAAAAAGAGGAGAAGCTCCGGATTATCGAATATTCCTACCATTTCCAAAAACCGTCCCAACCGACGTAAACGCTGGCGATGATGATGTTTGCGATCGCCCAAGGAATCATTTTCTTCCAACCGATGGTCATCAATTGGTCGTAACGAAAGCGAGGAAGAGTCCAGCGCACCCACATGAATAAAAACGCGAAGAATAGGACCTTAAACGTGAAAAACCCCAGCCCCGCCACAGCCTGCCAAGGAGACCCGTTCAACCAACCGAAAGGAAGATGGTAACCCCCGAAGAACAGAATGGTGACCACGCAACTCATGGTGATCATATTCATGTATTCCGCGATGAAGAATAGAGCGAACTTGAAGGCTCCGTATTCCGTATGGAAACCCACGACCAATTCCGATTCCGCTTCGGCCAAGTCGAAGGGTAAACGGTTGGTCTCGGCAAACATCGCCACGACGAAGACGGAAAACGCGATGAATCCGGGCAATTTGAAGATATTCCAGAGGCCGATCTGAGCATCGTTGATATCGGTTAACTTGAGGGAACCGGTCAGAATCACGATCACCGCCACGGACATTCCCAAGGGAAGTTCGTAACTGATCATCTGAGCCGTAGAGCGGATCCCGCCGATCAAAGAATATTTATTATTACTGGACCAACCGGCCAATATGATTCCGTATACGGAAAGACTGGAAATCGCGAGTAGGAACAAAATTCCCGTATCCGGATTCGCGATCTGAAGATCCAGAACCGCAATCCCCGTCTTCGCGGCGATCCAATCCGGAACTAAAATCGTGCCTCCCAACGGTACCACCGACCAGGCCATGATGGCGCAGGTCATGGAAATCGCCGGAGCGATCAGATACATGACCCGGTTCACATTCTTCGGAAAGATCTCTTCCTTGGTCAGGAATTTGATCCCGTCCGCGAGAGGCTGCAATAGCCCGAAAGGCCCCGCGCGATTCGGCCCTTTTCTGTCCTGGATATAACCTGCTACTTTACGTTCCGCTAATGTATAATAAGCGCATGCGGTTATGAATACTACGAAGAAAAGAGTACTTTTCAAAAGCCACAGAAGAACGATACCCCAGTCCATCTATTGAACCCCGCTCGTCTCAGGTTCGGAGGCCTTGTCTTTCAATCTGGCTTCGAACTCGTGCCTGAACTTCAAGATGGTAGGACGAACCGCACCCACACATGCGTCCGAGAGAGGACAAATAGTCGTACCTCCCTCCATATTTCTAGCCAAGGAAAGAATGAGCTCCAAATCGGCACTTGTCCCTTCTCCGTCCTTGATCTTATGTAGAAGGTCCTTCACCCAATGAGTGCCTTCTCGGCAGGGAGTGCACTGTCCGCAGGATTCGTGTGCGTAGAATCTTGCAAAACGGTATGTGGTCTCGACTAGATCGGTCCCTTCTCCTATGACGATAACCGCACCGGATCCGAGCATGGTCTTATGAGCCGCCATGGATTCGAAATCCATATTAGCGGTTTTGCATTCTTCCGCGGTAAGAATGGGAACCGACGATCCCCCGGGAATCACCGCTTTCAGAGGCATTCCGTCCAACATCCCGCCGCAAAGATCGTTCACGAGTTCCAAAAGAGGAGTCCCCAATTCGATCTCGTATACTCCGGGACGTTTCACATGACCGGATACGGAGAATAATCTGGTACCTGGAGATTTTTCCGTACCGATCTTGGAATACCAATCCGCTCCCTTATCGATGATATGAGGAACGGTGGAGAAAGTTTCCACGTTATTCACGACTGTAGGACAACGATAGAGTCCGGAAACCGCGGGAAAAGGAGGCTTCAGACGAGGATGGCCCCTACGACCTTCCAAAGAATTGATAAGAGCGGTCTCTTCTCCGCAGATATAGGCTCCGGCTCCTGCATACAAAACCAAATCGAAATCGAAGCCGCTACCCAGGATATTTTTTCCCAAGTATCCTTTCGCATAGGCCTCGTCTATGGCCTTTTGCATGGAATCGATCCCTTTGTTGAATTCTCCCCGGATATAAAAGAAACCTTTATTCGCTCCGATCGCCTTGGCGCCGATCACCATACCTTCTATGATCTGGTGGGGAAGATTCTCTATGAGCTTGCGGTCCTTAAAGGTTCCGGGCTCTCCTTCGTCGGCATTGCAAATCAGATATTTGGGCTTGGGAATATCCTTAGGAATAAAGGACCATTTCAGACCGGTGGGAAAGCCGGCGCCCCCCCTGCCTCTTAAGCCCGATTTTTTCACGATCTCTATGATTTCTTCCGGCTGCATCTGCAGGGATTTTTTCATCCCGTCGTAGCCGTGAACGGATTCGTAAAAGTCCAACTCGTTGGAGCGAGGATCTTCTATATACTTGGTGAGGATTTTCATTTCGGCCATTGGTTTCCTTCTTACGCCAAATCCTTCAAAATCTGATCTATCTTTTCGAATGTCAGATTTTCGTAATATTCTTCGTTGATTTGCACCATAGGCGCGTATCCGCAGGCGCCCAAGCATTCCACTTCTTCGACTGTGAACTTGCCGTCGGGCGTGGTGTCGCCGGGCTCTATTCCGAGTTTGGAGCAGATATGATCCTGCAATTTATCGTTTCCCCGGATATAGCAACTGGAAGTACCGCAAACCTGGATATGGAATTTTCCCACGGGTTTCTTATTGTATAGAGTGTAGAATGTGGCGACACCGTAGACGTGAGCCAAAGAGATCGGGTCTCCGATTCTTTGGGCTAAGGCCTCCATTCCTTCCCGGCTCACGAACCCGTGCTCCTTTTGCAAAAGATACAAACCGGGCAGAATCACGCTTCTTTTGTCGGGAAACATCTCCAATAGTTTGGAGATTCTCGTTTCGGATTCCGAAGAAAAAGTATAAGACATCAGCAATCCAACTCCCCTGCGATTACGTTCAAGGAACTCATCGTAGCGACCGTATCCGCCAGAAGTCCGCCCTTCACAAGCTCGGGAAAGGATTGATAGAACCAAAAACAAGGCCTACGCACATGCACTCTCCAAGGGGATTTTTCCCCTTCCGAAACGATATAGAAACCCAACTCTCCGTTGGCCGCTTCGGTGGACAGATAATATTCTCCCGGAGGAACCTTGATCCCGTGCATGATGAGTTTGAAATGGTAGATCAACTCTTCCATGTTATGATAAACTTTGCTTTTTTCCGGGAGATAGATATGAGGCAGATCTGCGTGATGAGGTCCGGAAGGAAGTCCGTCTATCAATTGCTCCACGATTCTTAGAGATTGGCGCATTTCTTCCATACGAACCAGAGTCCTATGAAGAACCGATCCATCCTCTCCTACCGGAACGTCGAAGTCCACCTTATCGTAGAACATATAAGGATCGTCCTTGCGAATATCCCAAGGAACGCCTGCTGCCCTTAAGTTGGGACCGGAATAACCGTAGGCGATCGCGTCTTCGGCGGAGATTCCCCCGATACCTTGGGTGCGATCCATAAAGATTCTATTATTTACTAATAGGTCCTGGAACTCCTCGATCGCGGGGCGGAGCCCCTTGATGATGGTTCTCACATCCTTTTCGAAATCGGGATAGATATCCTTTTCTAGGCCACCCACCCTACAGAATGTAGTAGTGAGTCTCGCACCGGTTAGTTTTTCCAGAACCTGGTAGATATTTTCCCTATGATGGAAAAGGTGCAACATCCCGGAGAATGCTCCCAGGTCCACACCCAAAATCCCGTTGCAGATGATATGGTCCATGGTTCTGGAAAGTTCCGAGACGATCATCCTCACATAAGTGACCTTGTCCGGAACCTGGATCTGCATCATTTTTTCCACGGCCAGAATCCATCCGATATTATTCAGAGGAGTGGACACATAGTTCATTCTGTCCGTGCAGACCAGAAATTGGTTATAAGTATATTTTTCGCCCAGCTTCTCGAAGCTTCTATGCACATAACCGATCACGGACTCCGCGTCCACGACCCGTTCTCCGTCCAATTGGATTACGTTTTGCAGAATCCCGTGGGTGGAAGGGTGAGAAGGCCCGAGGTTCACGAGTAAATGCCCTTCGGGGAGGGCCCTTTGCTTCAAACTGAAATGCTCGGCCGTTTTTTCGTACATCGCGGTCATCTTAGGCCTCCATATCGTCTTTCAAATGGATGGTAAGAAGGTCTTCTACCAGATAATCCTGACCGAATCCTTCTAACGGATAGTCCTTCCTAAGAGGGTGACCCTGGAAATTATCGGGCATGATGAGTCTGTCCATTCTAGGATGGCCGAGGAATCGGATTCCGAAAAGATCGAATACCTCTCTTTCCGGCCAATTGGCGCCTTTAAAAATACCGATGATGCTCGGAATTTCCTCACCGTCTTCCACAGCAACACGGAACTGAGTCTTGCTAGAGGATTTATTTCCGGAACGGAGAAGGTAACAGACCTCGAAACGAGGGGTTTTCTTTCCCAACCAATCTATGGCGGTCAAATCGTTCAGATAATTCAGCTCTATGCCGGGAGCGGTCTTGAGAGTGGTAAGAACGGGAACGATTCCTTCCGGTTTCAAATGGAAGGTGGGAAGATTAGAGTTCACCTCTTCTTCTTTGGAAAGGAAATGGGGAAATTTTTCTTTTAAAAAACTCGCAATCGCTTCTTTCATCGTACGACCAGGGGCTTATTTCTTTCGTTCATTTCCCGGATCTTATTCATTACTTCCTGGCGCCTAGCCTCCAAGCCTTGCGTTTTCACTTTCTCTTGGAGTTTTACCACTGCGTCTAAAAGAGCTTCCGGCCTAGGAGGACAACCCGGAACGTACAAGTCCACGGGAAGAATCCTATCTATCCCCTGGAGTACGGAGTAAGCGTGAAACATTCCCCCCGAAGAAGCGCAGGCTCCGTAGCTGATCACGAACTTGGGTTCGGAAAGCTGATCGTAAATTTCTCGGAGGACGGGAGCCATTTTATAAGTGATGGTCCCTAAGACCAGAATCATGTCCGCCTGTCTGGGAGAAAAAGAGGGTCTCTCCGCTCCGAAACGAGCGATATCGTAATCGGCGCAGGAAGTACTCATGTATTCGATCCCGCAGCAAGCCGTCGCGAAAGGATAAGGCCAAAGAGAATAACTTCTCCCCCAGTTGATTACGGAATCCACGCTCGCGATTTGGAAAGAATCCCCGTAGGATTGGCCAGGTTGGCTGAGTTGTTCGTTCAATCCCATTCCAATGCCCCCTTCTTCCGAATATAATACAGTCCGACGACCAGAGTAAAGATGAAGACGAACATCTCTATAAGGAGGAAGTTTCCGAGTCCGGCCTCCTTAAAGGATTTCAGATTTACCGCATATGGAAAAAGAAAAATCGCTTCGATATCGAACAGGATGAAAAGGACGGCCACAAGATAGAACTTGATATTAAATAATCCTTTTGCATCGCCGTAATAGGGAACCCCGCACTCGAAAGTGTCGTGGATCTTGGATTTCTTTTTCGGGTTTAGCAGAAAAGCGAGAGAGAGTATGAGGGCGGAGAACCCTACTCCCAGCAGGAATTGAATCAGAAGGGGGCCTAGATGTTCCGGCGTACTTCCCATATCTTCCTTCATCGAAACCTCGACAGGGGCCAATGTCAATCTAAAATCCCGAATGGGTAGCTTTTAAGAGATCGGAAGACCGGATTCTATCTTTTTGAACTTTCATTTTCTTCCCGGTCCTTCTTTTTCTCGTGTAAAAAATCCGGGCGAGCGGTTCTAAGAGTCTCCACAGGAAATGAGAATGTATTTCAATAAGTAATCCAAAGATCCCAACTCGACAGAGCAAAAACAGAACGACTGTTCTGCGGTCTCGTCGAATTTGCGGGATCGCCTCGTTCCAGGGAGCGTATCGTTCGTCCAATATATTAAGTTTTCATAATCTTCATTCGGAGAGCTCGATCCGAAATCGTTTTGGAAAATATTATCCGGATCGGAATATGCAACCCGAAATCCTTGGAACGACGGAAGAACCCCTCTTCTCCTCCGCTTTCTAAAGTAAAAGGGCGAGAGTTTCCGTTCTTCCGGATTTAGACCGACCGCTTTGACGGCAAGCTCCCTCGTTTTCCGCTTATAATTTTGGACATCAAACAGAACGACTGTTCTGGTTTCGACCGAAAAGTTGGTGACAAAACTAATGAATGGGGCAAGCTATAGACCGATACAGACCCGGCTTACCCGGAAAAAGAGAAGAATACATGCCCAAACTCGTCATCTCCAGCTTTGCAGAATTGGAAACTTACGTAGGAAAAGAACTCGGAGTCTCCGAGCCCCATGAAATCACTCAGGCTCAGATCAACACTTTTGCGGACGCCACCTTGGATCACCAATGGATCCATACGGACCCGGCCAGAGCCGCCAAGGAATCCCCTTTCGGAACCACGATCGCTCACGGGTACCTGACACTCTCCATGGCTCCCTATCTCTTAAGCCAGATTCTCGAATTAAAGAATATTAAAATGGGAATCAATTACGGAATGGAAAAGCTGCGCTTTTTAGATCCGGTAAAAGTAGGATCCAAACTCCGATTGAGAGCCGAATTATTGGAACTCAAGGATCTGAGAGGAACTGCGAGAATGACCCTAAAGCTCAGCTTCGAAGTGGAAGGGGCGCCTAAGCCTGCCGCAATCGGAGAAGTCATCTACCTCTACCAATTCGGTTGAGGCGGAAAGGCCCTCCTATTCTCTCTAGGTAGGGCCGTTTCTACAAAAACAAAACAGGAATCGAATCATAAACGTATGAATCCCCGCACGATCATATACCTTATCTCCAGAATCCGAGACGAATTCCATAGGAGATTGAACTCGGAATTAAAGGAAAAAGGCCTAGGACAACTCACCACCACCCACGCGGATATACTCTTCGCTTTGGCCATGTCCAAGAAAGTCCCCATGCAAGAGATCGCGAGAATGATCGACCGGGACAAATCCACCTTAACGGCCCTTGTGGACAAATTGGAAGATTTAGGTTATGTGGAAAGAGTCAAGGATGGACAGGACCAGAGAGTGGTAAATCTACAACTCACTCGTAAGGCGTACGGAATACGCCCCGTTATGCTGGGGATTTCCCGCTCCCTTTTATCCGGACTATATAAGGGATTTACCGAACCGGAAAAAAAGGAATTAGTACGGCTTCTGGACAAGCTTTATAAAAATCTAAAATAGGATTTTTTTAAGCTTCGGATAAGAATTCTTTTTCGATATCTCGGAGGGTCGCTTCCGCCTCCGTATTTCTAGGTCCCTTTTCCCCTTTGGGCCTTCTTCCGGGAATCCAGGGACGAATACTGCTCCTATAATTATGCAGCAATTTACCGATTCTTTCCTTTTCGGTTTCCTTTAATTTTCTAAAATCGGGTACGAACAAGGAATTCAAATCCCCGGGCTCCACTTTTCGCAGCCCCTGCGCATATTCTCTCGTTCTGGACTCGAGTTCCTTTCTCACATGCGGAGTGATGAGGAAGGCGAAAAGGAATTCCTCCAGATGGGAATACTCCGGCTTGGAAGAGAAACCGTGAAAACAAGTCAGATGCACTGCCGGACTCTGGTTGAATACGAATCTCACCTCTTCTCTATGGAAAGAAGTGGCTAATATCCTGCACGGGCCCCGATTTTCCTGAGAATGCCAAGGCTTACGGCGGGATGGAAGGAATCGATCCGGCACTCCTCTTTTGATTCCTTCTGCCAGATATTTACGAATCCCCATCTGCTCGTTATCGTCGGGAACATCCTTCGCATCCAAAAGCCAAACTTTAGCTCCGCCGGATCTTAGAATGTCCCAATCTTCTCCGGTAAAGAAGGGTGAGAGAGCATACTGCGCCTTCGGAATCGACGATCTAAGATAAGAATACGGTATGGATAGATTCGTTGCGTCCTTTTCAGAAAGAAGAAAATATCCGTTGTCTCCAGTAGCGATTCCTCTTCTGAAACTTCCGAATTCCTTTATGGGGACCCAACCATGACGAAAACTTTTCGACATTGTCACATAATTGCTGTTAGTTGATTTTTTATCATCATTTTTTATTTCTTCCGAAAATTCCTTCTCTTCCTTCAACTGAAACGTCCATTTTTCTCCCACATCGAGCTTCGCCGGGATCCATTTCATATCTTCCAAGCGTACATTTTCACCTTCTAAAAAAGAAGGCGACGTCCTAGCCCAATGAAAGCCCTCTTCTTTAGAGGGAGAATTCTCCAAAAACAGTATACAGGAAGAAGTCACCGCACCGTGAAAGAAGGACCATGAAGAATTTAGTAACAGTATACGACGCAAACTGCCAGATTCTATCAAAGCTTTCTTAATCGGCACTCCGTATCCCGCATTCAGAAACTCGAAAGGCAGAAGTACGGAAGCCCTTCCGTTCTTTTCCAAGGACTTTAGTATACGGAGCAAAAAGAAAACGTAAAGATTCGCCGTGCCTGGAATCTCAGCTTGGATCTGAGTCTCGAATTTATCGATAAATTCCTTTCCCAACTTGGAATGACTTAAGCGCAGATACGGAGGATTGCACAAAATAATATCGTACAATCGCGACGCTTCTCCTTGCAGAAAGTCTCCCAACTTAAGATAAAGATCTTCCTTACGAATTCCAATCTTCTCTAGAGAATGAGAGGACTCCTCGAATAGAATCGGATCTATCTCCCAACCGTGAAATTCCGCGGAAACCGAAGGAAAGGCTTGGAAGAATTCCTTAAAGAAAATCCCTTTTCCCATTCCCGGATCCAATATACGGACTTTAGCCTCCGAACGGGAGAAAGCTTCGGCTTCCGAAATCCAATCCAGCATCAGCTTCACGAGGACCTTAGGAGTAAAAAACTGGCCCAGTGCTTTAGATTTAGGATCCGAACGATGGGAGAGAAACTTTATTGTATCGTCGGGTGTTAGAAACATCTATCCGGTTTTCGCCTGTTTAGCGTTCATATGACGAACGCAATAGGCGGCAACCTTACAATTGTTATATCGATCGGGAAAAAAGTATACAAAGATAGAAATTTCTCCCTATATAAGGGAGAAGGAAACTGTATACTAAAGGATTGGCGCCTTACTGGGCTTTTGCGGAATTTTTTTCCGTCAAAACTTTCTCTATTTCGGGAAGCTGGCCTTCTTTAGCCAAATCTAAGGCCGTCTTTCCTTGGTTATCCGCTAAAGATATATCCGCGCCTAATTGGATCAGCTTCAAGGCCCCCTGGACATTCTTACGAAGAACCGCCTCGATCAAGGGGGATCGCCCCTCTGCATCCCTATGATTGATGTTCGTCCCCGCTTTAACGAGTACGTCGTAAATCTTAGGATCCGCGTTCGGAGATTCCGTTACGAAATGTAAGGCGTTTCTGGCTCCGATCTGTTTAGAACCGTTCGGACCGGAGATCTCCTTAAGCCTGCTGGTAAATACCGCCTTGGAGCCGTTGGCCAATAGATATTCGGCGATCGCCAAGGTAGGAGGAGAAGAAGAGCCTCCTACCGCCAAGAATAAAGGATACTCTTCCACGCCGCCCGGATCGTGATTGGGATTGGCTCCGTTTTCCACTAGAAACTTTACTAAGACCAAACTCTGATTCCGAATCGCCATGTTCAGAAGAGAAACCGGATGCTGCTCCTCTCCTTTTCGAGCCATGTATTCCACAAGAGCGCCCGACTCGATCAATCGTTTGGCCTCCGCCAAATCGTCCATGTCGGGGACCTTTACTTTTAGGATAGGAAGTAGTCGATAGAATAGTACTGAATTTCCATCCGCGTCTTGCGCGTTCAGATTGGCCCCGTGCTTGATCAAAAATTCAACCACATCCTCTCCGTCCGCAAGCATCAGGGCCGTTCGACCTTCCTCGTCTTTGGCGTCTACGGTGGCACCTTGGGCTAAAAGGGCCTCTACCTTACGCAAATCTCCTTCTTTTACGAATCGTAGAAAATCCCGATCCGTCTCCGAAGCTGCGGAGGCAGGGGTGAAGATGCAGAACATGAGCAAAATCCATACTCTCCACCCATATCTATTTAGTTTAATGACTGCATCCATTCTTTATAACACCGATATTACCTATACTGGTTTCGGGCCCGATTCTATAAATGAAATTTCCCCGGAAAAATCCGGGGATTATCCTTGACCGAGCCAGATTCTAAACTATGCCTCTTTCCCTTAGAGAGGAGTCGGCAGGGAATAGTTCCCGATAATTCCGGACGACAAGGCCTTAGACCCAAGACCAAAGCTCTCTTTTTCATATCCTTTAAAGTTGGTTTATATGACCCATATTACAGATCCTTTCGATTCATTCGATGCAATCGGTTTGGCCGAATTGGTAAGAAAAAAGAAGGCTCAGGCCAAGGACCTACTAGAGTTTTCCGCTAAGAAGATCGAAAGGTTCAATCCGGATTTAAATGCGGTCGTTCTAAATACTACGGAGCAAGCTAGAGAACAGCTTCGTTCCGGAAAAATTCCTAGGGGACCTTTTTACGGCGTTCCTCTATTGATCAAGGATATCATCCACGAAGTGCAAGGCCAAAATATCACTGCGGGTTCCAAGGCTTATAGCACTTATATCCCTACAAAGGATAGCGCATTCGTTGCCAAGCTTCGTAACGCAGGATTCGTATTCATAGGCACGACCAACGTACCTGAGTTCGCTCTTATGGGAATTACGGAGCCAAAGTTTCACGGTCCCACTAGGAACCCTTGGGATCCCGAAAGGACTCCCGGAGGATCCAGCGGAGGATCCGCCTCGGCGATCGCTTCCGGCATGGTAAGTATCGCAACGGGTTCCGACGGAGGAGGTTCTATTCGAATCCCCGCCGCCTACTGCGGACTTTACGGATTCAAACCTTCCCGGGGAAGAGTTCCCGTGTATCCGTACGGTAGAGTTTGGCAAGGAGCCTCTGCGGATCATGTACTTACCAAGACGGTTAGGGATAGCGCCGCAGTATTGGATCTAGTTTCGGGCGCGGATATTTCGGAAGCATTCTCTTTGGAAAAAAACAAATCCTCCTATCTTTCCGAAACCAGAAAGGCTCCGGGTAAATTAAGAATCGCTTATTCTTCCGAATCCCCTATAGGAACTCCTGTCCACCCCGATCATATTTCGGCTTTGGAAGATACCGTAAAACTCTTAAAGTCCTTGGGTCATAAGGTGGAACCCGCTTCTCCTAAAATCGACGGAAAGAAATTGGCGAAGGCTTACGTTACCATGTATTTCGGAGAAGTGGCCTCGGAAATAGGAAGACTCGATCGAGTGTTAGGCAGAAAGGCCAAGATGGGAGACGTGGAATCTACGACTTGGATCCTGGGATTATTAGGTCGTTCCATCTCGGCGGGAGATTTCGTGTCCGCCATCCGAACCTGGGACGAAGCCGCTTACACTAGCGAAGAATTCCTAAAAGATTATGATCTGTATCTAACGCCTACTACTGCGGAACCTCCCGCCAAAATCGGAGAACTCGCGCCCAAGCTTTATGAAGAAATTGCGATGCAAATCATAGGCAGGATCGGTACTGGAAAACTATTACTCGCAACCGGAATGGTGGATCAGTTAGTGGAAAAGAATCTTTCCCGCACGCCGTTCACTCAATTGGCGAATCTAACCGGACAGCCTTCCGTATCTATCCCACTTTCCAAAACGAATCTGGGATTACCGATCGGAATGATGTTCACCGCTAAAAGAGCGAGGGAGGATGTACTCTTTCGATTCTCCGCTCAATTGGAAAAAGCGAGACCTTGGGCGGATATCAAGAAAGCCTAAATTCTTCCGTATAAGATCGGACTTAAATCCTCGGATAGCGATTAACGATCGCTTCTTTCGAAGTTCTATCATACTTGAAGTCGGTTTTAGCCGGAAAATAGGAAGATTTTTCCGGCAATTCCCACTTTACAAATAGGGATTCTAAACTATTTACTTCCTATGTCTTTTAGTACGGACGAATTCAAAAACGCTCTCTCTCATTTTGCCTCCGGCGTCACCGTAGTCACCTTTTCCGACCCTTTAAGAAGCGGAGGTCTAACCGTGAGCAGTTTTAGCTCCCTTTCCCTGGATCCGCCTTTAGTATTGTTTAGTCTCCAGAAAAATATCGCGAGCCACGATCCCTTGCTCTCCTCGGGATTATTCACCGTAAACGTTCTTGCGTCCGACCAGGAGGAACTATCCAACCAATTCGCATCCGGAAAAATCGATAAACACGAACTCATACAAAAATTAGGATGCGACCTAGGACATAACGGAGTTCCCTTCCTGAGCGGAACCCTTTCCAGGATAGAATGCGAAGTGGAAAAGCAGGTGGACGGGGGGGATCACACTATAGTTATCGGCAGAGTTCTGGCTTCAGTCTCTGACGATAGCAAAAGACCCCTACTCTATTATCGCAGAAAATATTATAATATCTGAATATTCCAAAAACGAAGGCGGAATTCGGATTCCGCCTTCTCATTCTCCTCATAATATAGAATCAAAATTCCATAATATTCTTAAAAAACCGTCATCCTACCTCGATCCTCCGGAAAGGAATCTAAAAGACCGGCAAGAAGCACTTGCATACGGTCGGGAGGACGTGTAGCATGAGCGCAGAAATGTATCCCTTTCCATCCAAATCATTGAGAGACGTTTTGGGAGAAAAAGGAACCGAGGCCTTTGTGGATTATATTCACAAAGCTCGGGAATACGGTAGGCAAAACATGATCGAATTAACAACGGAACGTTACGAGCGTAGATTGGCCGAAGAAGTCGGATGCCTCCGCGGCGAAATCGCGGAATTCCGAACGGACACGAACACCGGGATCTCGGAACTGAGAGCGGAAATGCATGCAGGATTCGTCGGGGTCCAGGAAGAGTTCAAAGAGGTTCACCAAGAATTCGCGAAGGTTCACGGAAAAATCGGAGACATCCAGGCGTCCATCACGGCCCAAACACGCTGGATCGTAGTCTGTATTTTCGGGGTGGTACCCTTCTATATCGCCTTATTCAAACTCTTGGAATAAGGGCTTTCAGGGCATACTTCCTTTTTTTGCAAAGGAACGATTGCCCTAAAAGTGTTTTCAGAGGGGGGTAATCCGGAAAAACTGGTTCCGTAATGGAAAAAGAATCCGTTTCCCTCCAAGACGCTCTCGATCATGGGCTTACCGAATCAGAATTTAGCCAAATCCAAGAGATTTTAGGCCGAGTCCCGAATTCCACCGAGCTGGGTATATTCTCGGCTATGTGGTCGGAGCATTGCTCTTATAAAAATTCTATTCTCCAATTAAAGACCCTTCCTACCAAATCGGACAAACTTCTCGCCCAAGCGGGAGAGGAAAATGCCGGAGCCATGGATATCGGGCATGGCCTCGCTGTGGTTTTCAAAATCGAAAGCCATAACCACCCCACTGCGGTCGAACCCTACCAAGGAGCGGCAACCGGAGTAGGCGGAATCATGCGGGATATCTTCACAATGGGAGCAAGACCCATCGTCTCCCTGAATTCATTACGTTTCGGTAATCCGGACGAACCCAGAAACAAATACCTTCTATCCCGAGCCGTAAAAGGCATCGGAGATTACGGCAACTCCCTGGGTATCGCTGTCTCCGGAGGAGAATTGTTCATAGACGAATGCTTCTCTAAGAATCCTCTCGTGAACGCGATGACAGTCGGAATCGTTCGTCACGACCAAATGGCAAGCGCGACCACCGGGGGGGAAATCGGAAACGCGGTATTCATCGTGGGATCCACCACGGGTAGAGACGGAATCCACGGAGCTTCCTTCGCCTCCAAGGATCTCACCAAAGAATCGGAATCCAAACGTTCCGCCGTTCAGGTCGGAGACCCCTTCATGGAAAAACTTCTAATGGAAGCTTCTCTGGAAGCGATACAAAAGAAATTATTGGTCGGAATTCAGGATATGGGCGCGGCCGGGATTTCCTGCGCCACTTCCGAAATGAGCGCCAAGGGTAAGACAGGAATGAAGATCAACCTGGACCTAGTTCCCTTCCGCGAAACAGGCATGAACGCCTACGAAGCAATGCTCTCGGAAAGCCAGGAGAGAATGCTCGTAATCCCCAAAAAGGGAAAAGAGGACGAACTCGTATCCATATTCAAAAAATGGAATTTAAATGCGGTTCGCATCGGAGAAGTAACCGATACCGGTCTCTTGGAAGTCTATAAAGATGGAAATCTAAAGGCTAAAATTCCCGCCGATACTTTGGTGTTAGGGGGAGGCGCGCCTAGATACGTAAGGGAAACCAAAAGACCTGAGTATCTGGACAAGGTTTCCAAATGGAGTCCGGACTCCCTCTCTGACCTTAAAAAGGAAGAGATTCCGAATCTTCTTAAGAAATTATTGGGAGGCTGGAATATTTCCTCCCGTAAGCCGATCATAGAACAATACGATACCGAAGTGGGTCTAGTAAAACTGATCGGCCCTGGGGGAGACGGCGGACTCTCCGCAATTCCGGATACCGATATGGCTCTCGCTACGGCGACGGACTGCAATTCCAGATACACCTATTTGGATCCTTACAAAGGCGCGGCATTCGCCGTTTGCGAAGCCGCAAGAAACGTAGCGGTGACCGGAGCGGAGCCTCTCGGAGTCACAAACAACCTAAATTTCGCGAATCCTTATATTCCGGAAAACTACTATATGTTTTCGGAATGCGTCCGAGGAATGGGAGACGCTTGCCGCTTCTTAGGATTGCCCGTAACCGGCGGAAACGTATCCTTCTATAACGAATCTCCGGAAGGCCCCATCTTCCCTACTCCGACCATCGGAATGGTGGGAATCCTGGAAAATCAATCCGATGCGGTCTGGAACGCTCCTAAGAAAGAAGGACTCAAACTTGCGTTGATCGGAAAATTTCGCCCTTCCTTGGGAGGAAGCGAATACCAAAAAATCGTGGCCAATACGGTCCAAGGAGAAGTCCCGGCTTTCGAACTCTCCGAAGAAAAAGCATTGCTCGAATCCTTGGTCGCACTGCGTAAACAAGGAAAATTAAAATTCGCAAGAGATCTGTCCTTGGGAGGAATCGCGGTAGCGCTCTCCAAGATCGTATTACTTTCCCAATTCGGCCTAAAAGCGAATTTGAACGGAATCCGGAAGAATAGGATCGATCTCACTCTTTTCGGAGAATCCGCCGCGAGCGTTATCATCGGCTACGAGGAAAAAGACGAGAAGAATATTCTCTCCCTCGTTGAATCGAAGGGATTGGAATTCCATGCGATCGGAGAGATCTCCGGTTCCAAGTTGGTATTGGAAGATTTCGGAATCGAACTAAGCCGAGAAGAATTAAGCAAGTCCTACGAGTCCGGATTGGTAGAGGTATTCCGATGAATTCAAAATTCACGATTCTTGCAACGCTTCTTATTCTCCTTTCTTTGCTATTCTGGGATTGTAGAAAATCGAACCAAGAAATTTTAGAGTCGGCCGCCAAGAACCCTTCCTCCATCGAAAAGTTAGATTTAGGGATCGGAAAACTCGGGACGGTTCCGGATATATTATTCAGCTTTCCGAATCTGAAGTGGCTGGATATAAGAATGAACGAACTTCATTCTTTGCCGGAAAACGCAGGAGATTGGACTAATTTAGAATATTTGAATATATTCGGAAACGATATATCCGAACTTCCGGAATCCTTCCGCAAACTCCCTCATCTGAAGGTATTCTTCGCGGGGACAAACGATTTCGTCGGAATTCCTCCCCAATTGGTCGGCCCGCCGATCCAGGCAGTTTATTTGGATCAGAATAAGATAACTCTAAGCGAGTCCGATATAGATACGATTTCCTCCATGCCGACTCTCGAAGTATTGGATCTGGCCAGAAACCGAACCATAGTGTCTTTCCCTAAAAATTTGGGCTTCTTGGCGAGTCATCCGAAACTAAGAACCCTAATATTGAAGGAAACCGGCCTGAAACCTTCGCAGGTGCAAAAAGCCAAGGAATTGCTTCCGAAACTGAAGATCGAATTTTAGAATGAAAGAAGAACAAAAGAATCCATATTCAAATACCGTAATACTTCCTCAAACGGATTTCCCTATGAAGGCGGGACTCGCGACCCGCGAGCCGGAACAGGTCAAGACTTGGCAAGCCGGTAAAATCCTCCGCAAAATGAAGGAAAAAAGAAAGGGTCGTCCAGAATTCATTCTACATGACGGCCCGCCTTATGCGAACGGTAACTTCCATACCGGGCACGCTTTGAACAAGATTCTTAAGGACATGATCGTTAAGTCCAAATTCTTCGCAGGTTTCTCCACCGACATGATTCCCGGCTGGGATTGCCACGGTCTTCCCATCGAGGTCCAAGTATTAAAGAATTTAGGAAAAAAAGCCAGAGAGACGGGACCGGAAGAACTTCGGAAATTATGCAGAGCCTACGCAGAAGAATTCGTAGGTAAGCAAGGCCAGGATCTTTCCCGTTTCCTATGCTTCTGGGAAGAAGGTCGCATCTATAAGACGATGAGCCCCGAGTTCGAGGCCAAAATCGTGGAAGTATTCGGACGACTCTTCGAAGAAGGCTACGTTTACAGAGGAAAAAAACCGGTATATTGGTGTATTGAACTCGCCACTGCCCACGCGGAAGCGGAGATAGAATACTACCCTCATAAGTCCCCTTCCATCTATGTGAAGTTTCCCGTAAAAGGACAGGAAGGAAAATTCTGCCTGATCTGGACTACTACTCCATGGACTCTTCCTGCAAATCTCGCAATCAGCTTCAATCCGAAGTTTGCATATTCTTTTTATAGGACGCCTAACGGAGAATCGCTCCTTCTCGCGGACGGCTTAAAGGAAGCGGTCGAAAAGGCTGCGGAAGTGCAGCTCACCAAGGCCGAATCCGTTTCCCAAGCGGACCTTGCCAAAATGGTTTTCCGACATCCTTTCCTGGATCAGGATTCCATTCCCTTATTCGGAGAGCACGTAACTCTGGATGCGGGAACGGGAGCTGTACATACCGCCCCGGGGCACGGTCAGGACGACTATAAGGTCGGACTCGCAGCTGGCTTGGAACCCTACTCTCCTGTGGACGATTACGGTCGCTACACGGACGAATTCCCCATGATGAAAGGGATCAAAGTATGGGATGCAAATCCGAAAATCGTGGAGTTACTTCGCGAGAAGGGACTATTGCTGCATTATTCCGAATTCGAACACAGCTATCCTCATAGCTGGAGAAGCAAGAAGCCTCTTATCTTCCGCGCCACTCCTCAATGGTTCTTCCAAATGGACTATAAGGAACTGCGCGAAAAATCTCTCGAGGCGATAGACAAGGTTTCCTGGATCCCTAACTGGGGAATCACAAGAATCCGGTCCATGGTGGAAACCAGACCCGATTGGTGTCTTTCCAGACAAAGAAACTGGGGAGTACCTATCCCCGCATTTATTTGCGAAGAATGTAACGAAACCCATCTAGATGCAAAATCCGTAAAATTCTTCACGGAGCTCGTCCGCGAGAAAGGGATCGAGATTTGGTATAGCGAACCTGCGAAAACTCTCATGCCTCCCGATACGAAATGCGGTAAATGCGGGTCTTCCTCCTTCCGAAAAGGAAAAGATATTTTGGATGTCTGGTTCGACTCAGGCGTTTCCAATTTCGCCGTCCTGGAAGAAAGAGGAAACGAACCTCCGGCAGATCTGTATCTGGAAGGTTCGGACCAACATAGAGGTTGGTTCCAATCCAGTCTCTGGCCTTCCATGGCGTTACGAGGTATTCCTCCCTATAAATCGGTTCTTACCCACGGTTACGTTTTGGACGAGCAAGGTAGAGCCATGTCCAAGTCCTTAGGTAACGGTATCGATCCTACCACCGATATCATAAACGTTTACGGTGCTGACATTCTCCGTCTTTGGGTTAGCTCCCAGGATTTCCGCGACGATGTTAGAGTGGGAAAAGAGAGAATGAAGATCATTGCGGATAATTATCGCAAGATCCGCAACACCTTCCGCTATCTTTTAGGAAACCTAGCAGGACATACTCCGGATCAGAATCTGCAGCCTTCCGAATTGGAAGAAGTGGATCAGTATTATCTGTCCAGATTGGCGCATCTAACGGAGGAACTGAGAGCCCATTACGAGAATTATCAGTTCCATCAAGTGTATCAGAAATTGCTATTATTCTGTACGGTGACTCTTTCCCAAGATTATTTCGAGATGATCCGCGATAGAATGTACTGCGACCGCAGGGATTCCAAGACCAGACGTTCCTCCTGCACGGCGTTGCAATACATTCTGGAAACATTATGCATCTATTCTGCTCCCATCCTGAGCTTCACTTCGGAAGAAGTATGGAAGGAAAATGGAAAAACAGACTCTGTCTTCTTGGAAGAATTCCCGGATCTTTCCTCATTCAAAAACGGCGGATTGGAAGAAAAATTCGAACTTGCACTGCAAGCAAGGGAAACCGTACACAAAACCCTGGAATTGGCAAGACAGGCCGGAAAATTGGGAAAATCCTTGGAAGGAGCCGTGGAACTTTCGCATTCCGAAAACGGAAAACTCCAGAAAGATTTCTCCGTCCACGGTCTTGAACTGATCTTTACGGTTTCCCAGGTGGGGTTCGACAAAACGGATCGCGAAATTCTTTCCGAATTTTCCGACGAAAAATTCTCCGTCAGAGTGGTTCGTCCATCGGATCCGGAATGCCCACGTTGCTGGAGGCATCCTGCGGAAGATAGAAAAGACGGTCTTTGCAAGCGCTGCGCGGAAGCGGTCGGCTAATCATTTAAAAATAGAATACGAAAGGCGTCCTTAAAAGACACCTTTTCTTTCGGATCTTACTTCTTCTTTTTAGCCGGTTCTATATCTCCGTCTAGAACGGCGGGTTTTCCCGCCGGAATACCCAAAGTGGGAAATTGATTTCTCAGGTTGATGATATCGTAATCGTTGTATTTATTAGCCGCTACGTTCACAGTATACATTTCCTTTTTTACCTTATCGGAAAAAACGAATTTGTCGGTGGAACCTATATCGTCGTCCAAAAGATCGTAGAAGAATACGCCGGTAATTAGATCCGCAATTTCCAACCAATGCCATTCGAACTCGGCCCCTAGGATAATTAGGCCGGCCTTAGAACCGGAACTCCAATAATCCCTGTAGTCTTGGTACAACTGTTGAGTCGGAGTATGCAAACCGAAGCCGCCGTCTATATTCGTCTTTTGTCCCGTACCTACGCGTCTCGCGGAAATTGCGATCGGAACTGCGGGACCGATACCGAATTCCGCTAAAGATTCTTCGGCTATACCCAAATTTCTTTTCTGGGACCAACCGAATGTGATCGTTTGACCCGCGTAAATCGTGACTTGAAATCCTCTGGTCAACCAGACACTACCCCCGATCTGAGGGCCCAACTTCAGATTGAAACTGAATATATCCAGAAAATCTAATATTCTATCGGGAATATAAAAGGCCAAACGGGATAGAAAACTATACTCGTTCACGGTACCTTTGGGTCGATTGTATCCGGAATAACTGGATTCGGATAAGGAGTATCTGATCTTCGGAGGTAATTGTTCCAAAAGATGAACCACACGGGAATCTCCCGGATACAATCGGGAAACTATGCGGATCAATTCGGCGGCCTCGTTCACCTTCCCTTCTTTCAGACTTTGCTCCGCATCCTCCAAGAGGGAAGTAGCGGATAAATGCGCGTCTTTATAATCGGGGCGAGCCGCGCAATTCACGGATAATATTCCTAAGAATATAATAATATAAACGAACGATTTCATAATTGCGATTTCCTAAACCTTAATATCTGAACAAGAATTGGATACCGATCTGAGATCGGATATCGACGGATTTCGGAAACGGTCCCGATGCGCCTGCCGCAGAAGCGAGAAATGCCATCATATTACCGGATGTTAAAGCGTAGAAATCGGGCATCAGACTCAAATTAGTGGATTTCACGGTATTGTTCGCATAGCTATACATTCCATAGAGACCGAACGATACGGATTGGCTGATATCGTATGCGTATCCTAATTGCAATCTTGCCCCCAAGAGATCCGATTTGGTTTTAGCGGAGTACCCGTAAGGATAAATTCTCGTTCCATACGGGGAACCGAGAGTGGTCAATCCATCGACTTCTACTAATCCTACGTGAGAAACGCTTTTAAATATTTCGATTCCAAGATCTACTCTATGCTTTTCCCGGAAAGTTTCGCTATAGTTCACTCCGGTAACGAAATTATAAAATACATCTTGGTTCTTTATTTTCCGACTACGAAGAGGATCCAATCCACCGTAGACTTCGGGAACTCCGCCGGGAATATAAGTCTCTCCATAATTCGAATAATTCGATTTCAGATCGACTTCGGTTTTAAAGGACTCGACCCCTGCTCGAATCGCTAAATTCTTCCAAAATGAAGATTCGGATTTCTGGAACACAAAAAAATCCATACTATAGCCGACGCGGTAGGTCTTTAAAGTATTATTGCTAAATATAGTGGTCGAAAGCTCGGTATCACGGTAATCTGTGCCGCTATTACTCCAACTCGAATCGTAAATGTTGGATTGAGATCCGGAACCCGCCTTGGCGGAAGAATAGGAAAATAGGAAATTACTACGAAAGAACGGACTATAACGAATCCCCGTATCCCAATCTATCGTTTGTCCCTTAAAAGTGGAAATGGAAGGGATGTAATAATCCACCGTGGATCCCAATGCGTTATTCAGCATTAGGGAATTTTCCAATTTTAGAGCGTTTTTTGCCGCCGCCGAGTTTACGGACAATGAAGTTACGGCAAGTCTCATCTTCGTTTTTTGCTCTCCGAAGAATACCTCTTCCGCGTGAACGGAAAGTCCCATCAGAAACAAACAAACCGGAAAAAATTTCAAATATCTCAAATCGAATTCCTACCTATTTCACAGAAATGAACGAACCATTAGCGTTAGATACTGTTTAAAATTAAACGTTCCCAAGTCTTGCAAAATTTTTCATTTTGTCGGCAAAGATCAAATCCCTGGAGGCAATTCGTAATTTATAAAATGATAATAAGCGACCAAAATGGCAAGAAATCTAAGAATTTCGAAAATCACATGCGCAAATCCCATACCGGTCCATCCAAATCGGGATTTTTCTTCATCGAATCATATTCCCCCCAAGGAAAATTTGAGCCGTAATATCTAGAAAAGACGCCGCCATACTGATGGCCGTTATGCACATTAGAAACGTATACGATCTGCGCATCGCGATTTCCCGTTCGGATATGGATCCATAGAACGATTTTAGATTCTGAAGAATGAGTAATATTTCCCCCAAGAGCAACCCGGAGAAGAAGATCCTAGAAATAGATCCGTAAAAGAATGACCCAAGGAAAAAGCCGTAATGA
Source organism: Leptospira wolffii serovar Khorat str. Khorat-H2 (assembly GCF_000306115.2). Taxonomy (NCBI): domain Bacteria; kingdom Pseudomonadati; phylum Spirochaetota; class Leptospiria; order Leptospirales; family Leptospiraceae; genus Leptospira; species Leptospira wolffii. The sequence continues at coordinate 368,291 of NZ_AKWX02000023.1, read as the reverse complement.
AGATATATCTTCCCGATCCAGAGCCCCTGAATGATAACCGTACCGATTACACAAACCGCATGAATCGCTAAACCGATCCGATATACGCTATTGGGTTGGCACCCAGATTCCGGTTGAAACGATTTCATATATGATTCCTTAATCCTATCCGTAAAAAACCGGAAATCGGACAGGAACCTAAGAAAAAAAGGAAGTCTACCGCCCCGACTTAGGGACGGTCGTTCTCATCGGTTAGTTTAACAGGTTGATATTGCTTTCTGGGAAGGAATTTATATTTTCCAGGATTCTTCATATCGAAAGAGACCCATTTTCGGAGAGGGAGACCTTCCACTACTCCGAAGTCCACATTCTCCCCATCGGAAATTTCCGTCCCGTCGGTGGTGTGGGATAACTTAATCGTCTCCACTCGGGTCCATCGGTCGAAATCCAAGGAGGCTTCCTTGTCGACTAACTCTCGTTTGATCCTACCGAAAAGCAGATTGATCCTCCCCTTCGAGGCCCAGAGTATACAGCTCGTAATCTCGTCGAAAGAAATTACAGACTGCGTATCATCATACTTGGAAATAATCAGTAGGAGTCGATCCTCGGGGAGATTTTTGAGGGCGTAAGGAAGATCCCTCGCCAATAAATCCAGCTCATGGTCCGAAAAAACATAATCGGCAAAATAGCCCACGGAAGATCTTTTCGAATATCTTAAATTACCGAAATAATCCTTAATCCTGGCTTGATCCAATTGTATCGGATGCTCCAGAGGAGAATCTTCGTTTACGGCATCGAAATCGTCGACTGTGGAAGGCTTAATCGTAAAGAAGCCCATACTTTCGGAACGTAAAACCTTTTTCCGAAAGAAATACGCATAACAATCGGTCAAAAGAAGGGCTAATAAAACGAGAAGAACGATACGGATCGCATTGGAAGGGCGGTGAGTTCCGAACGGAAGGTTAAATTTCATCTGTGTCTCTCAGGGACTCTCTTTCATCGTATTGGAACTCCGAGGGGGAAGCTCCGGTTTCAATCGAGAGTCAGAAATTCCTTAAAGTCCGGATATTTCTCCAAAAATTCCTCGATCGTGTACAGATTTACAATCCGATCCAGTCCGGAAAGCCGAAAAACCGAATGTAGGGACTTATTTAATCCGAATATATTAACGGTCCCACGATGGTCCCGGATTTGATTTCTGACCTTAATTATGATTCCGATCCCGGAAGAATCGATGAACTTTACCAGGCCCAGGTGAAAACTCACTATCGGGGGGTAACCGTCTCGGATACTTTCTTCGAATTCTAGGTAGAAGTCCCGGGAATTATCCATTAGGATATCTTCCTGAACCGAGAGTACTAGGTGGTTATCTCGGACCAGACTTTTTAGAATCATGGGAAAATAAAACGCCGGGGATTCCGAAGTATGTCAAGAAATAAGTATCTTTGTTGATTTATTTCGGAACGAAAGCCAGGATACAAATAGAGCGGTTTCCAAGGAATCCATCCATGTCCGAATTCGATAAAACTAAAAAAACCATCGGTGTAAACAACCTAGACGATAAAGCCCGGCGGGAGATGTTTGATAAATTCCAATCTGCCGGCGGTAAGGTCGTTTCGGAAAAGGATAAAAAAAGAGAAGAAGCCCTTCGTAAACAAAAAGAACAGCCTCAAATCCGTCAGGGAGCAAGAAGCCAGGCGGGAGGAAAAGACCCTAGACAAAGTTCCAACAGCAAGCTTCCCCGCACCCAAGCGAAAGCGGCTCCGGTAACTAAAGCGAATCCGTTTTTGGACAAAAAAGCCCTCGAAGCGGAAATGGGGAATTTCTTCAATCGCATGGCGATCCGATTCAAATGTTGGATAGGAAGAGTTACCTCGTTTTCCTCCAGTGACCTTCTCCCCTCCTTCCTTTCGGAAGTAAATATCGCAGGCAAGAAAGCTCTGCTGGAAATGAATTTCGTAGGGAACGACCTTTTAGGCAACCCGGCTTACGCCTCTAAAATCGCCAAAGAATTGGATACCCAAAACCCTCTTTATATAGAGCTACTGGGTAGAATGCATAAGGTTTACGATAGCAACGAATTAGGCCAGCTTTTAGAGGCACATAACGCGGCTCCGGATCTGCCCGTCGCGATCAGTCGTGTTAGACAACCCTTATATTCGCTTTTTAAGAAATTATACTATATCTATCCGTTTCAGGGTTCCTATGTAAAAGCCGTCACCCTAGGATACCAGGCCCTCGAAAAACAAGAAGGTAAACCTTCTTCGGTATACAATACCAAGAAAAAGAGAGCTCTTCAGGAATTCGACGTATTGTACGGAACTCTATTCGATCAGCTGTATCTTGCCATTCTCCGTAGCGAGGATAAGAATATTCCATTGCTTAGCACCTACATGGAGGACCTACTCGGAATCCTACCGGAAGAAAAGTTAGGCCAAAGAAAACAAGGAGAGGAACTGGACGAAATTTCCGGAGGAGCCCACGAAGAGGAAGAGGACACCGAAGACGCTCCGGAAGAGACTCCGGTAGATCCGGAAGAAGGCCTGAGCAAGGAACTGAAATACGGCCTGAAACTCATGCGCTCCATGCCTTTAGAACAACTGCGTAAACGCCAGGATCCGAAGGGAGATCACGACCTTCTTCCTATAGCGGATAAGGCCTTTTTGACCTGGCTTTTCTTTAAGGAATTCGACGAGGAGTATTCCTTCGTGATGACCACTAAGAAAATAGACCTAAAGCCGACGATCGTCGCAGGCGCCAAAATGGATTATCGTGAAAAGTTAATCGATCTCTACGAGACGACCCGAGCTATTCACGAACAATTTCGGATTTACGATCAGTATTACAAGGAATTGGATAATCACCTCAAAAACCCGGGAGCGAATTATATCGAAGCGTCCAAAAAGACCTCCGCTCTCGAAACGAAACGTAGTCAACAATCTCGTAACGTTAGGGTCACCGCCAAGGATTTCCTACAAAAATCCACGGAACTGCTTTCCAAATTGATAGCGGACATGAAGGGCAAAAAGGAAATAGTCACCAATATGGATTCCATCATGACTTTCGATCTTATGGAATCTAAAAAGAGGTTGAATAAGAAACCCATTAAGCAATGTATTATGGAATCTTACTGTTTCGCGTTAGCTCTAGCCGAGCGTCTAGAAAACGGAGATCTTTTCGGCGGAGTTCCGGAATTATCCTCCGAAGAAATGGAAAAAGAGTTCGGCATCAAAACGGGAAACAGCATGCCTGAAAGCGAGCTTCTGGAACCCGGGACTTCCGGATCTTCCGAGGCCGACGATAACTTCGGAGTGGATCCTTCCATTCTTTCAGACTAAAAAGAAACTGCAGGTAACGAGTGACATCTGTTAAAATCACCCTTTTCCAAAAGGATCTATCGCAACCGGTCGCTCCGGAACAAAGGTCTAAGCTATCCAAGGAAAAATCCGATTTCCTGTTATTTCCATTGTATTTTCCGGGTGGAGGCGCCGGCACTCCCGAATCCCTCGCAGGAAAATCCAAAGCGCTTCTAGACGAGATCCTTGCGGTTTCGGAAGTATATAAGGGAGCGATCTTAGGCGGAGGAATGTTTCGCAGGGATGAAGAAGGAAAACTTAGATTCTCCATCCCGATCGTCCAAAACGTCGTACTCGTGGATTGGTACGATGTAAAGATTCTCAATCCGGAAGATTCCCCTGCGATTCCGGGTAACGGAGATCACGCATTGATTCTGGGAGGATTCCGGTTCGGAATACTTGCAGGAAAGGAAATCGAAGAGACTACCGTCTTTGAGAAGCTAAAAGACGAAAAAGTCAATCTAGCGTTTCATCTGGACTCGGTCCAAGAAAGCGGACTGGAATACGGCCAGGACCTGAAAAAATACGCCGACCTTTCCGCTAAGTACGGTCTTTTTCTTTTGCGGTCTTCCGGCTATGGCTCTCCGTTCGGCAAGAAAAGAATCGGCAGAAGTCTCCTCTCCACTCCCACAGGAGTCACCTGGAAAGTCGCCGAGACCGAACAGGAAAAAGAAATCATTAAAACTGTAAATATCAACGGGATCAACGGACTGTTTTAAGCTCATTCTCATTCGGCCCCGTATAGATTCCATAATGAAAAGATACAATCTCATCCAAAGAGCCGACGCCCTGATAGTTCCCCCGGCCGTCGCCCTAGTTCATTACCTTTTAAGCATATTCGGTTTTCCCATCGTATCTATAGCGGAGCATTGGCAATTGACTTCGGAAGCCTGCCTACTAGAAACTCCCTTAAAGGCTTTCCTACTCACTCACGGAGCCAGTCCTTTTTTAGGAATGATCCAATATGTCGCACTTAAGATAGGCGACGGAAACCCGGATGGTTTTTACTCATTCTTCCTTCCGTTTCTTCATATAGTGAGTTTTTTCTTCCTTAGATCCGCATTAGGACGGTTCCGGATCAAATTTCTAGGGCTGATCTTATCTGTCCTATTCCTGAATCCCCTCGCATTTTTGTATTTTAGGTATCCGTTCTACTCTACTTATCTGTTCTTCCTGACCTGTTTCCTTATTTTCGTTTTCTTTTCCAGATTCTCCGTTTCCAAAAAGTTCCTACTCTTAAGTCTTGCTATCTCTTTAGGAAGTTTCATACGTCCTGCATGGCATATAGGATTAGCCGTATTATGGATCGCTTATATGGCCTGGAACTGGAGAAGCAAGTTGTCTCCGAAGATCGTCGCGATCGGAGTCGCCTTTTTACTACTACCGTTAGGGCTCTATGCGAAAAATTATATCTATTTCGGTTCCTTTACCGGCAGCACTTGGTTCGGAATGAATTTGGCAAGATCCCACATGAGAATCAATGTACCGAATACGATTACCTCGGTTTTTCCTTTCGAAAAATTATCCATGTATAAGGGCCTGTACGACGAAAACGGCCCGCTAATTCAAAAATATGCGAACGAGCCCTGCCTTAACGAAGAGAACTTTCAGAATATCAGATATCTTTATATATCCAAAGAATACTATAAGCAGGTTGCTCCTAAGATATCCGGAAAATATACCTTACGGGTCTTTCGCTACGGTGTGGGTCATTACCTAAGAAGTCCCGGCAATTATATTCCGCTAAAGCCTTTTACGAGCAAGGTATCCGGATTCTGGAAAACTTATCCTAATGTCGATATATTCGCATATAACCTTCCGTTAGACGAAGAGCTGACTCTGTACCAGTTTTTATATCCCCTAGTGACGATCTTATTCATTCTCTCGTTCCGGAATTTGTCCTGGAAAATCAGATTGCTTCTACTACATTTAGGTGCGCTTAGTTTCCTCGCGAGTCTGGTGGATCCTTTTGAAGCCAATCGTATGCGATTCGAACTGGAGCCGATTTGGTATTTCTTCGTCTTGCTTTCTCCCTATTACTTGAATCGAATTCTCAAGAATTGGAAAAAGAAACGGCCTGAAAAGAAAGTAGCATGATTTATTTCAGAGAGCTTGTAAAGTAGCGAGGGTAATAATTTGAAAAGTAAATTTTTAAATCTTATCGTTCCCGGCCTCATACTATTCGGCCATATTTTTCTGTCCGCAACCGAATTTCCGATTCTAAGCGTAGATCGCTATTGGCAGATGCCTTCCAAAGACTGCTTTTACTCCGCCCCTTTCGATGCATTTCTATATACTCACGGCAGTAGCCCATTTTTGGGAATGGTCCATTACGCTGCTACAGTGTTAGGCGGTGGAAATCCTAATCTCGTTTATTCCATAATCTTGCCGCTGCTCCATTTGATATCCTTTTTGTTGATGCGAAAAACCTTTCGTCTATTCAGATTTCGCGGATCCGGGCTTCTTTTAGGAATCCTATTTTTGAACCCCGCCGTTTTCGCTTACTTCAGATATCCGTTCTATTCCACCTATTTGTTCTTTATCTCTTCGTTATTAATATATCTATTATGGGCCCCTGGAAATAGAATTTTGAGATATTTACTGATATCTTTTTTGATCTGCCTTGCCTCTTTCATCCGTCCGAGCTGGCATATTGGGTTAGCTTTAATTTGGATCTTGTTTCTATGCTACAAGGAAAGAAAAAGGCTCTCTAAAAAAGTCCTTATCACAGGCATTCTTTTTCTTGCACTGCCGGTAGGGCTTTACTTAAAGAACTATATTCTATTTGATTCTTTCGTTGGCTCCACTTGGCTCGGAATGAATATTGCAAGAACTTATAATATTAAGCCGAGTCCTACTAATATAACCGCTATCTCACCATTCTCCTCATTGGATAAATATTCGGGGAAATACGACGAACAAGATCCATTGATCGAGAAATACTCGAACAATCCCTGTGTGAATGGTAACGATTTTCAAAATGTAAGATACATCGTAATTTCGAGAGAATATCAGAAATGGATATCTCCCAATATTAACTTTAAAACTTCGTTACTGGCGTTCTTAATAGGATTAATCATTTTCCTAAAAAGTCCTACCAATTACCTCTTTTTCAAACCTCGCCTTCTAACACTTCCGGAACTCTGGAAGAAATCCCAAGGACTCGATTGGCTCTCCTTCCCTCTCAGGAACGACTTGGAAATTAATCTTTATCAATTTGTTTATCTCTTTGCCATGTTCTATTTCTTTGTAAGATTCCGAAAGATTACACCGAGGTTCAAGTTGATCTATTTGCACGTATTTTTCTTAGGGGTTCTCTATTGTGTCGTCGACCCCATGGAGTCGAATAGAATGAGATTCGAGATAGAGCCTTTCCTTTATCTTCTTTCTGCGATATCGTTATATTCACTGGCTCATAGACTCAAGAAGTGGAAAAAGAAACGGCCTGAAAAGAAAGCAGCCTAAGCAAATCATTTAATTATCCTTCCGATTCATTTTATCCTTGCGAGAGAGGAGCGAATCTGTATTCTCCTCGCTTGCTAAGAAGAGGATCTCGGATGAAGCTTAAGGCGCACCAACTCATCGAATTACCAGAATTCAAAAAATTAGTCCGCACCAGATGGACTTTCAGTTTTATACTCCTATTTTTGCTCTTTGCAAACTATTACGGTTTCATATTGGTTATCGCCTTGGATAAAGAGAGCGTCACCAAACGAGTTGGAGAATTTTCCAATTACGGATTATTCGGGGGAACTTTCGTAATATTGATTTCCTGGGTTCTCACGATAACTTACGTGATCTGGGCTAACCGTTTTTACGATCGAGAAGTAAACTCTCTCAAGGAAAAATTGGAAACGGAGGGAGGTAAATAATGGAATCCAGCCTCGGACAACCGAATTTTATCGCAGTCTTATTCTTCTTGGTATTCGTAGCCTTTACGTTAGGCATCACTTACTGGGCCGCCAAGAGAACCAAAACATCCAGCGAATTTTATGCGGCGGGCCGAAGCGTCACCGGCCTTCAAAACGGTCTAGCGCTTGCGGGAGATTTCATGTCTGCGGCTTCTTTCTTGGGAATCTCCGGAATGGTTGCTCTGAAAGGATACGACGGAATCATATACGCTGTAGGTTGGCTCGTAGGATGGCCGGCACTTCTATTTCTGATCGCCGAGCCTTTGCGTAATCTGGGAAAATATACCTTCGCGGACGTACTGGCCTTCCGATTGAAACAAAAACCCATTCGCATCGTGGCCGCCTTGGGAGGAATCCTAGTCACCATCACCTATTCCATCGCCCAAATCGTAGGTTCGGGAAAACTCATCAATCTCATGTTCGGGCTTCCCTACGAACTTGCGGTGCTTCTAGTCGGAGGAGTCATGCTTCTCTACGTATTATTCGGAGGCATGATCGCGACCACCTGGGTACAGATCATCAAGGCAGGCTTGCTCCTTTTCGGAGTCACCCTGCTCGTATTTCTTTCCCTTTCCAAATTCGGATTCAGCTTGGACAATCTTTACGGAGCCGTCGAGGCTAAGTTCGGCAGAACCGCCCTAGAGCCGGGAGGTTTCGTATCCAATCCTCTGGATGCGGTTTCATTAGGGCTCGCATTAATGTTCGGTTTATTAGGATTACCTCATATTCTAATGAGATTTTATACGGTCGCAAACGCCAAGGATGCCAGAAAATCCGTGGCCTACGCGACAACGTTTATCGGTTATTTCTATATCATCATTCCGATCGTAGGATTCGCAGCGTCCGTCCTGATCGGAAGGGAAAAAATCGCCGCCATAGACAAGGGCGGAAACATGGCAGCGGCCCTTCTCGCCGAACTTTTAGGCGGAACCCCGTTTTTAGGTTTCATCGCAGCGGTCGCTTTCGCAACGATCCTGGCCGTGGTCGCAGGTCTGACTCTGGCCGCCGCATCCACGATTTCTCACGACCTCTACTTCAACGTAATCAACGATAAAGCAAGCGACAAAGAACAAGTTTCCGTAGCGAGAAAAGCGACGATCGCTTTCGGTGTGATCGGAATTCTTTTAGGAATTCTTTTCAAAGATCAGAATGTGGCTTTCCTCGTGGGACTTGCATTCGCGATTGCCGCTAGCGGTAATTTTCCGGCTTTATTTCTTTCCATCGTTTGGAAGAATTTCAGCACTGCGGGAAGTGTCGCTTCGATTTTGATAGGATCCGTTTCGGCGACAGTATTCATAGTGCTTAGTCCGACGGTTTGGACGGATATATTCAAGTTCCAAGAGGCGATCTTCCCTCTTAAAAATCCCGCAATCGTCTCTATGAGCTTGGCTTTTCTTTCCGCCTTCTTATTCTCCAAATTATTTCCGGATAAGGGAATCGTGGAAAAATTCGAGAAGGAAAAAGTTCGGGTTTATTTAGGAGTGGGCGCGGAATAAGAATCCGATTTGGAAAGGACTCCCGGATTATCCTCCAGGAGTCCGTCTATTCTAAAGTAATTTATGATCCTTCATGGATCTGTAAAGCGTCGCTATCGTAACCTTTAGGATGGCGGCCAACGGTACAGCTACAAGCATTCCCGCGATTCCCAAAAGACTTCCGCCTACGGTGACCGCTCCTACAACGATCACCGGATGCAAAGATACCGCGTCGGAGATAATGACCGGTTGGACGAAGAAATTATCCACAGCCTGAGCGATCAGAATTACGATCAAGATCGCTCCCATGAGTTCGTACATTCCCATCCCGTCGTTGATGGAGTTTACATGAAAGATATTCGCTCCCTGGGTCAAAGTCATGAACAAAGGAGGAACCACTCCTATAATAGGGCCCAAATAAGGAATAGAATTCGCTATCCCTACGAATATCGCGAAGATATAGAAATATTTCAGACCGATCGCATAGAATCCTATCATGGATACGACGGTGATAATCACGCTCTGTATCACAAGGCTGCGCAAATAGTTCGTAATCTGCTCGTTGATCTTAGCCGTTACCATAAGAGTCATCTCGAAATATCGATTCGGTATCAGACTCACCAGATTCTTATAAACTCCGTTTCCGTTCAAAAGAAATAGGAAAGTAAAAAGCGGAGTCACTACCAAATATCCGATGAGAGTTGGTATCAAAGAAACGAGGCCGTTCACTTCTCCATGAATCATATCCGCGGCTTTCTTTACGAGTTCTTCGGGGCGAATGGTCTCTTCCCAACTCGCGGGATAATCGTTGAACTTCAACTGGAATCCGACCACCAGATATTTGAACCGCGCATCGTCCATATCCTGTTTCCAATTCTTCATAATAGGTTGAAGAGTCGAAACGATAGGAGGAGCGACTTCGGTTACTAAAAGATAAATCGGAAGACAGATGAGAAGAATCAGCACTGCTACCGATAAAAGCCTGGGCACACCTAGACTCTCGAAGTAATTGATGGAAGTATTAAAGATATAGAATAGAATCAGGGATAAGGCGATCGGAACGACCAAAAGCTGAAGCCCTAGCGCGAAAAAGACGATCGCGCATCCTACCAGGAAAAAGAAAATGATGCGAATTACGTAGGTAGAAAGAGGCTTATTGGATTCAGGCATTTTTCTGTTTGCCTTTGTAATAGGCTTTTTCCAGGAGTTGATTCGTCTTTTGGAGTCTTTCTACTACGACTCCCGTAAGACTCAACAGTATTTCGATCCCGATCTTAGGCTTGGTTTCGATGATCTCTTTTAAATCGGGCTGAAAGAACCCCAACAGAGTGGACGGTTCCGTAGCTACTGCGGTAGCGGTCCTTCTCTCCTCGGAAAATAGGGATAGCTCGCCGAAAAAGGAATGCTGATCCAGATGAGCCAGATCCAATTCCACCCCGTCACGAACGGAGCGTATCACCACTTTACCGTCGAATATCATATAGAAACCGGCACCGGCCTCCCCTTGTCGGAAAATTTCCTCGCCTTCGGAGTATTGCCTAACGTGAACGAGCCTGGCGATCTCGTGCAAGGTCCTACGTTTCAATTTTCCGAAAACGGATGTTTCTCTCAAAAAGCGGATGATCTCCGGATTGGAGGTCCCCTTTTTCTTGATGATTTTTTTCCAAATAGGAAGCTGTAGGAAGTTCAAGACTATTTCTTATCCTCGTCGATTTTCATTGTAAGAATGAGAAGAACGAGACCTACGCTTACGCAGGAATCCGCAAAGTTGAAAGCGGGCCATCTTTCCATAAAAAGCCAGTTGGGCCAATCAAAATCCAAAAAGTCCACTACCCCGATATATCTTCCGTTATAGCGATTTTCCACAAATCCGAATTCCGCTCCGCTACCGATCACCTTCACGAAGAACTTATCCAGAAAATTTCCGAAGGCTCCGGACATTACGAGAGCCCAGCCTGCGGGATGGCCCAGATCGGAATTCTTCCAACGATAGGCGATCAAAACTAGGATTGCGATCGCGGTCATGGCCAAGGAGGTTCTCGGAAAACCCTGAAACAATCCCATTACGAAACCGGTGTTGAAGGTCAACGTCAGGCGGAAAAAATCCCCTAAGATTTCGATCGGACTATGAGGTCTTAGATATAAAATGGCCGCGTATTTGGTTACGAGGTCGATGGCTGTTCCCAAAAAGACGCTGAATATGAATAAGGGAGGATAGACCTCTAAGAATTTCTTTTCGAAATATTTCACTGACGATTCCTTTTAGTGCTGAATTTATTTCTTAATATGGATAGAGCAAGGAGGATTCCGAAGAAAATCGCGGCCCCGTATCCGAACCAGGCTTGGGTCTCCAATCCCCTATCCATTCTATCGGTACCATAATGGATTCCGAATAGAAGGAAGGCCCCGGAAAGAATCTGATGACCCAAAGAATACATTTTTCTAGTATGAGCTTCCAGATCGGGTAACTTATAAGCCTGTTTACCTCGGTTTAGATTCTTTACCGCCTGCAATAGCTCGCCGGGAAGGGAAACCGCCTGTCCCCAAATGCCGCCCTCTTGGACCAAAACCTTTTGCCATTGGTTCTCTCCCTGCATTACGAGGCTCTTAAAAGGTTTCTCCCCATAATCCAAGACCGTCCGATACGGATCTAAGGTGGCCGTAACCCCTACCAATAACCCCAATACACGTTCTAAGGGAATCAGAGAAGTAGGCAATTGTACCATTCGTAATAATTCCCGAAGACTGGAATTGATCTCCTTCAGGAATTTCAGATCTTCCGGAGTATGGATCTGCTCGAACTTGATATTACGGAAGGAATCCGTATCGGAAAGAAATCGGGAAAGTTTTTCCAAAGAATAGCGAACGACTTCTTCCAGTTTGTCCCGGTCCGCCTTTTTAGAGACGAGTCCCAACTCGTCCAAGGCCTCCACTACGGCAGGGTAGTCCTTGGCCATCGCACAGAGAAAAATTTTGCGTAGCGTAAGTGCCTGGCTGGGAGGAATCTCTCCCACGGCGCCGAAATCGATGAAGCATAATTTTTCGTCGGCGGTATAAATCATATTTCCCGGATGAGGATCGGCGTGATAGAACCGGAACTCGAATACCATGAGAATATAGGCTCGTATCAGAAGATCTACAGGCCTGGATTTCGCCTGGCCTTTTTTCAAAGCGGCCGCTTGGGTGATACGAACCCCTTCCACGAATTCGGCGGTCAAAACACTTTTTCCACTCCATTCGGAAGTGATCTTCGGGAAAATATAATCCGGCTCTTCCGAGAAGTACCGTGCCATTCTTTCCATGGACTCGGCTTCCAACCGAAGATCCGTTTCTCGACCCACTAATTTCGAGACTTCCTTATGAACGATTTTATAATCGAAGGAAACTAAGAAGCGATTGATCCTCTTTAAAAATTTTCGAACCGCCTTAAGATCCTTGGATATGACTTCTTCTATACCAGGATAAAGAATCTTTATCGCTACCTTGCGACCCTTATGCGTGGCGGAATGTACTTGAGCGATGGAAGCGGAGGCCAAGGGAGCTTCCGAAATATCCGGAAACACTTCAACTATATCCTTTCCGAATTCCTTGCGGAATCTTTCCTTTATTTCGGAAAAAGGATGGGGAGGAACCCGGTCCTGAAGATCCTGCAAGGGTTCCGTAAAACTCTCCGGAAAAAGATGGGAAAGACAAGCGAGATACTGGCCTAGCTTGACGTATACTCCTCCCATTTTTAGGAAAAAGTCCCTACATTCCAATCCTAGATCCCGGAAGAAAGCGGTTTCTCTTTCTTCTCTCGCTTCTGAAGAAAGAAACAATCTTACGAATTTATAATACCATAGCAGTCCGAATATTTTCTTCCAAAGAAAAAGACTACCTCTATAGTATCTTCCTCTTGCGGAGTATTTAGGGAGTTGGTTGCCGTTAGGAACGGAGGCTTTCTGCATAGAATTTCTTATTTCTCGCCGATCGTTCTGACTTCGGCCTTTCTTTTAATCTTATCCAGCAGTTCCATAATTTCCAAATTTTCCGATATATCTCCCGTGATTCTCTCGGACTGACCCTGCAATACTTGCCCGACTGAGGCGTAAAGGTTCTGGAAAGGGTTCGATCCGAGGCTAAATTTTTTGGGAAATGAGACTTCCGTCAAACTATTAAATCCCTTATAACGCCGGGAGGGCTTGGATTCAAATAGAACGCTTCCATCGTTAGAAAGCAGAATCCTTGCCTTTTCCGTCATAATATCCACTTCGAATTGAAAGTAAGACCTGGCTCCCCCCGCCTCCAGAAATACGACGGGTCCACCCTTGTATTCCAATAAAGCTAGGGCCCTATCTTCGATAGGGATCCCCTTACGTCTATGGAGCACGGATCGAATTCGATCCGGTCTGCCTAGAATCCAATGAATCAAATCCACGGCATGAGTTCCGTCATGGAATAAGGGGCCGGTCCTTCCCTTATAGGCACTACCCGGGGAGAGAGCGGACGTTAGGACGGAGGCTCGTATTATCCGGATCGGTCCGTATTTTCCCGAATCCAAAACCTGTTTAGCCCAAGCATATTTTGGATGATACCTTCTCTCGTGATTCACCCAAATCCGGACTCCTTTCTTACGAGAAGTACGTTCCAGATCCTTGGCCTGTAGATAGGTTTCGCAAACCGGTTTCTCGATGAGAAGGTTCTTCGTTCCCGCCTCTATCCATTCCATCGCGTCCCGGTAATGGGATTCGGTGGGAGTAGCGATGACCGCTAAATCGGGTATCCGATTTATTAGCTTCAATCCGGAAGGAGAAGATCCTACGAATTCCGGACGCAATTTCCATTGGGCCAGGAATCGATTTCTCTTTTCAGGATTGGGATCGATGCCGCCGGCAAAAAGAAATCTTTTCTTTCCCCAAGGAGAAAAGATCACACCGGCGTGGGTGCATGGCTTCTGTCTATAAGGGTCTTTTTCCAAAGAAGAAGCGATTCTTCCCAGACCGACTAGGACGACCGAGGATTTTTGCATCCCGAATACGGGACGATTCGGAACCGAAGCTTGCAAGACGAATTTTCTAAAAATAGACTGCGAGTATTTCCCCAAGAGAGATCTTAGGTTTCATGAAGGCAGCTTTCGAATACGATCCGGAAACGATACGCAAGGTTTTAGGAGTGCCTTCCGACTTTTCCTTTCGCAAAGAAGATCCTATCCGCAGTATTACCACAGTATCCGGATTAGCCGAGCCTGGGTCGATCTTCGTTCCCTTGCGGGGCAATCGAGACGGACACGAATTCATAAAAGACGCGTTAAACAGAGGAGCATCCTATTTTCTTGCGGAAAGAAACCATCCTATAGTGGAAAGCCTTCCGGAATCGGACCGAGTCAAGGCGATCCCAGTAAAGGATACATTACTCGCTCTAGGAAAATTAGCCGGCTTCCATCGTTCCAGATTCCGCCCAACCATCATCGCAGTCACCGGTTCCAGCGGTAAAACCACTACTAAGGAAATTCTAGGCTCCTGCCTTTCTCCTTTGGCGAACAATCTGGTAGTAACGGAAAAAAATTATAATAACGAGATCGGAGTTCCTTTCACTCTATTTAGAATAGGCCCCCAAACCCGTTTCGTAGTTTGTGAGATGGGAATGAACCATAAAGGAGAGATTGCCAGACTCACCGAAATGGCAAGGCCCGACTATTCTCTCATCACTACTGTAGGGACCGCTCATATAGAATTATTGGGCTCCCAAAAGGAAATCGCCAAGGCCAAGGCCGAGATTCTAGACGGAATGGAAAAACCGGGGATCCTATTCTATCCTGAAACCGGAGATTATAAGAATCTACTTCGTAGGAGGTCCAACAAACAGGGAGTTCGATTCAAAACCGTTCCGATGGAGAGAAGGATCGAAATTCTTAAAAAAAATCCGTCGGGATTTTCCATCTCCTATTTAGGCGAGATCCTAGAATGGAATCTTCCGGGCACCAAGCTTTTGGAAAATTTAGCGTTATGCGTTTCCTTACTCGAAGAAATTGGAACTCCTACGGATTGGATCCAAAACGGAATCCGAAATTTCAAGACTCTGGACAAGAGATTGGATTTCCAAGACGGGAATTACAAAATTCTAAACGATACTTATAACGCGAACAGAGAGTCCATGTTCTCGTCTTTGGAAGCTTGCTCCCAACTTTCAGGAGAGAAAGGTTTCTACGCCGTCTTGGGAGATCTGAAAGAGGTAGGCAAATTCGCGAAGAAGTTCCATTACGAGATAGGAAGTTTCGCCGGTTCTATCCCTAATTGTATGGGAATTTATTTATTCGGCTCCTCTTCTCAATCCACTCTGGCCGGATTCCAAAAAAAGGCGGGCAAGACGCGACCTGCTCATTGGTTTCCCGGAGACGAGGAAGGGCTAAAACAATTATTGGAAACCGTAAAGAATGAAGTCCCGAAAGGTTCCTACATACTAGCTAAAGCTTCCAGAGGAATGAGATTGGAAAGGGTCGTCGAAGGCCTGAATTCTTCTCTCCGCACCGACGTTTAGGACTTGCCTCTCCGTCCCTTCCGAAGGATTTTGCAAGGGTGCAAACGAAAGTAGCGGTCATTATGGGAAGCAGCTCCGATTGGGAAACCATGAAGGAAGCAGTGCAGATTCTTAAGGAATTCGGAATAGAATCCAAGGCGGAGATCGTATCCGCGCATAGATCTCCCGAAAAAATGGTCGAATTTGCGAAATCGGCCAGATCCCAAGGATATGAAATCATTATCGCCGGAGCAGGTGGAGCCGCCCATCTTCCCGGAATGGTCGCATCTCTGACCACTCTACCCGTATTGGGAGTGCCCGTCCAAAGCAAATCCCTGTCGGGAATGGATAGCCTTCTATCCATCGTTCAAATGCCGGGAGGAGTTCCCGTAGGAACTCTTGCCATAGGAACGGCAGGCGCAAAGAATGCGGGACTACTCGCAGTCAGAATACTTTCCCTGAAGGACGAGGGCCTCGTTTCCAAATTGGAAGCATATAGGGACAGGATCAGAGAAGAAGCCTTATCTAAAAACAAAGATCTAATATGAAGAAAATATTACTTCCTCCTTCCCGATTAGGAGTTATGGGTTCGGGCCAACTGGGAAGAATGTTCGCTCAGGAAGCGATACGCATGGGTTATAACGTATCCGTCTATTCTCCCGAAAGAAATACGCCTGCCTCTCAGGTAGGTGCGAACGAGGTCGTTGCCTCTTACGAAGACGACATTTCCCTCAAAAACTTTCTCGGATCCGTCGACGCTCTTACATTCGAATTTGAGAATATACCCGGAGGAGAATTGAGTCTTATTTCGGAATATTCCAAGAAGAATTCTTTGCCTGTATTTCCCAGCCCGGATTGCATCAGAATCGCTCAACATAGGATCCGAGAAAAGAATACGTTCTCGAAACTAGGCCTTCCTACCGTTCCATTTTACTGTATAACCAACAAAGCGGAAGCGACCGCCGCAGCCGAATCCTCACGCTTTCCCGCGGTACTCAAGACATCTTCCTTCGGTTACGACGGAAAAGGTCAGACTAAATTCAAGTCCAGGGAAGAATTTCGAGCTTGGGTTGGTTCTCTAGGACAGGAGCCCTTGGATCTGATTCTGGAAGAATGGATAGAATTCGATAAGGAAGGATCCGTTATTCTCGCTCGCGACCAAGAAGGCAAAATCATATCCTTCTCTCCTTCCGAGAATAAGCATAGGAATCATATCTTGGATTTGACCGTGCATCCCGGAAATTTTTCGGCAAGCGTTCTCCGGGACATGAGAGAAGCGTCCATCATACTTGCCGAAGGTATAGACTATATAGGGGTCTTCGGTTTGGAATTCTTCGTCAAGGGAGACAAGATACTCTTAAACGAATTCGCACCCCGCCCGCATAATTCCGGGCATTTCAGCCAGAATGCGGCGGAGATGTCCCAATTCCAATTGCAACTGAGAGCCTTGACCGGCTTACCTTTTCCCGAAAAGATCCGCACGAGTCCGTCTTCTATGAAGAATATACTCGGCCAAGATTACCGACCCGGCTCCGAATTATGGAAAAAATACCTCTCCGATCCTAGATATTCCCTGCATCTATACGGGAAATCCGATCCGAGACAGGATAGAAAAATGGGACATTGGAATTTCGTGGGGGAGAATCCGGATAAGGCGTTCTCTTAAGACGCAAAGTACGGAAAAACCGATTTGTCGAAAAAACCTTTATTATTCGTTTCCAGAAAATGGCCTCCCGCAATAGGAGGAATGGAAACGTATTCCCTCGAGTTACATTCCGCTTTATCCAGAGAATACGATATCGAACTGCTTGTTCTACCGGGAAAGGACGACGGCAGACCTCCATCGCTTTTGTCATTGGCGATCTTTCTAATCAAAGTCGCCGTTTATTGCATATCCAAAGGGCGAAAATACGATCTTGTGATTTTCACGGATATCATATTAACTCCGGCGGCCCTACTACATCGACTCGTCCGTAAAGATGCGAATCGAATTACGATCGTTCACGGCTTGGACCTGGTGTATTCGAATCGAAGTGGGCTCCTCCCTTTCATATACGGATATTACTTAACGTTCATTCTAAAATGCCAAAGCGTATTTTCGAATATAGTCGCTAATTCCGAATCGACGAGATCCATCGCCGAAAAAGCCGGATTCAAGAATCTTTCCGTTGTGCGTCCTTCCTTACCGAAAAACGGTATACTCTCGTTCTCGGACCAAAAACCCGAACCACCCAAGGAATACTTAGGGTGCAAGTATCCTATTTTTTACTTCGGAAGACTAATCCCTAGAAAAGGATCCCTCTGGTTTGCCGAAAACGTTCTCCCAAAACTACCCCAAGGAACTCTCTTTTTTGTTTCCGGAGGTAAATCCGACCAAGAATATGCAAAAAAATTAATCAACTGCGAACGGGTGCGTTACCTTGGGACGCTCAAATCCGAAGAGATCGTAGATTATATCCGTTACAGCTCCTTAGTAGTAATGCCTAACATAATAATCGAAGGAAATCAGGATAAGGAGGGTTTCGGTTTGGTCGCCATAGAAGCCTCCGCAATAGGATGCGTTCTCCTTGCGAGCGATCTGGAAGGAATATCGGATGCCGTTCAGGATCGGATCACGGGTCACAAAGTGGAACCTAATAACGCAAAATCCTGGATTGAAGAAATACGAAAATTACTCAAAATGTCCAAACAAGCAAAGGAAGAATGGAAAAAATCTTCGGCTCGCAAGACTAAAAGAATTTACTCCGAAGAAAAAATACTCCAAGAATTTCGCATTCTCTTAGAAAGAGACTATACCGTGAGTAAGTCGTTTCCAAACGGAGGAAGAAAATGACTCGTTCTTCCGAAAGAGATTTAAAACCCCATGCAATCCTAGACGAGATTTCTAGAAACAAAAAAGCGATAAAAATCCATAAGATCGTAGAAAGATTCGGATTAGCCAATAAGGAAAAATTTCTAGAAATAGGAACCGGCTCCGGATTTATCGCGGCATATTTCACTAAGATCTTCCGAGAAGTGAACGCTTTGGATGTGAAAGACCAAAGACAGACGCGGGAAAATATAGGTTTCCAAACCGTAGAAGGCACAAAGCTTCCATTCCTAGACGAAAGTTTCGATTTAGTCGTCTCGAACCATGTCATCGAACATGTAGGAACCGAAGAAAAACAGATAGAACATCTGAATGAGATTCTAAGAGTTTTAAAAAAAGACGGCATACTATACTTAGCCTTTCCGAATCGTTGGAGATTAATAGAGCCGCATTATAGATTGCCGCTTCTGAGTTGGTTTCCGCAATCGATTTCCGATTTCTACGTTCGAATCTCCGGCAAAGGGGAATTTTACGACTGTCGTCCCTTATCTAGATCGAAGGCTGTTGCACTTCTTTCCAGGTCCGGCTTTCTAGCAAAGGAAGTAACTCTAACGGCAATCTCCGTCTATGCGGAAGTGGAGGCGAACCATCCATTGTCGAAATTTGCGGCATCGCTGCCCGTTTGGTGTTACTTTCCGATAAAAGCGTGGATCTCTACCCTAATCTTCGTGTGCAGAAAGGGACTTAAATGAGCCTTGGCAGAATAAAACGGATAGTCACAATTCTTTTCGTTTCTATTTCCTTATTCTTCTTCATCTTCTATCTGGCTAAACATTATGAAAATCTACCTCATATTTCCTGGAACCTAAAATCCTCCGCCGGCATTGCGACATCCTTACTTCTATATTTATGTAATATGCTAATAGCGGGATTCGCTTGGTTTATTCTGCTTAAATCTTACGGGCAAAAGATATCTCCCGGAAAAGCGATCTATATCGTTGCATTCTCCCAATTCGGCAAATATCTTCCGGGCAATGTCGGACAACATATAGGTAAGCTAACGTTATCCAAAGGGGAAGAATTTCCTTTATCCAAAACGATACAGGCGATCATTGTTGAAACTGCGCTATTGGTCGTTGCAGGAGCATCGATAAGCGCGATCGGACTTCTCTTTTACGATTTCCATATCATCTCGAAATCGAATCTTTTACTCATAGAGTTCGCCTTACTCTTTTTGATCGCTCTTATTGCACCCAAAATCGTATTCCATCTAATCAACAAGTATTGCAAAGGGCTTCTTACGAAATATACCGGAGGGGAAAAATTAAATTTACCTAATACAAAAAATCTCATAATACTTATCTTACTCGATCTTACAACTTTTCTAAATCTGGGACTCATTCTAAATATTCTTTCCAGAACGGTTTTCGAATTTCCGGAAAACAATTTCTTCTTTTTGACGACTACGTTCGCTTGGTCCTGGATTTTAGGCTATTTGGCCCCCGGAGCGCCGGCAGGTTTAGGAGTAAGAGAAGCGATCGTATTAGCAAGCTTATCGACTCGCTTTGAACCCGGAATCGCGATCGGGCTAGGCATTTTACTCAGATTCATCACCACGATCGGAGACGGAATCGCGTTCGGAATCGCGTCTCTTTTCCGAAAAAACAAACCCGAATAATAGAATCGTATCGATAAAGTCTTATATCACCTTTTTTTCTCGAACTCCATCTTCTTTTCGTGATATAGAATTTCTTCTAAAATTTTCCGATTCATTCCGGTTAAGAAAGCCAGAACTCCGGAAATCAAAAATAATCCAGAAAGGACGATCAAAATCACCGCAAATAGAAGGGATTGTATATGCCCCTTTCCTTCCCCGTTGAAATAAAAAATCAGAAACCGGAAAGCAATCAGGACGCCCGGCAAAAAAGTCAGAGTCGAGAAAAAACTAAAAAAATGAAACGGTCTATGAATGACCAATAATCGAATCAAAGATAATCCCGATTTCCATATATGTTGGAACATATTCTTAAAAAGGCGGGACTCTCTTGTAGGAGGATTTGTCCGGATCAGAATGGAGGAAACCGTTAGATCCATCCGGATCGCTTGAACCATAGTATCCAGAACGTAGGAAAATTTAGTGGTAACGTTCAGTCTCAATAGACTCTCTCTGGAATAGGCTCTGAAGCCGGAAATCGTATCCGGCACATCCGTTCCTATCAGAGTTCTAACGATCAGATTGCCGAACCATTGCAAAATCTTTTTCAAGGGAGAAAAGTAATTCACCTTCCACGGGACCCTGTTTCCGATCACGATGTCGGAAGTATCCGCGAGAATCGGAGCGATTAACTCCGGTATACAGGAAGATGGATACTGATTATCCGCATCCGTATTAACGAAAATATCCGCGCCGGAGGAAAGCGCCTCTTCCATTCCGGTCTTAAATGCCCGACCTAAACCTAAATTTCTTTTGTGGACCAAAACCTTGCATCCGAATTTGGAAGCAATCTTTGCGGTATCATCGCTTGAGCCGTCGTCTACGATCTGCACCTCGATCGTCTTGATTCCAGGAATTTTTTTCGGAATTTCCGCAAGCACGGCAGGAAGAGTTTTTTCCTCGTTATAGCAGGGGATGTTGATCACTAACTTCATTAAAAAAATCGATTCAACTTTTCAGGTCCAGGATAGATGCTTTATACCTTTAGTCCAATATTTTTTTCTGATGCACAATAATTCGATCGATCTAGTTTTGTTCCGGTTCGGAAATCGATGGAAAATTGAAGAAAAAAATATCTTCAGGCCTTCAAATATTCCAAGGCCCAGTCTCTTACGTTTCCAGCGCCGAGGCTCACCAAAACGTCGCCTTTGGAAATAATTTCTTGCATAATCTTCAAATCCGAGGACAGGTTTCCGGAGAGAGAAATCGGTCTTTTCTTCATTTCTTCCGCGATTAAACCGGAATCAACCCCCGGAATCGGGTCCTCTCCTGCTGAATAAATAGGCAAAAGAAGAACGACCTCGCCGTAATCGAGACTAGATGCAAATTCCCGGAATAAATTCTTAGTCCTTGTGTATCTATGAGGTTGGAAAAGGATCACCGCTCTCCCCGTCCCTTGTGAAAGTTCCCGGATAGAAGATAAAACCGCCTTCACCTCCGTCGGATGATGTCCGTAATCGTCGTAAACGTCCACTCCATCGTTGCTTCCTAAAAATTCCAGCCTTCGCCTAACGCCCGTATAACGAGAAACGGCTTCCGCAGCCGCAGCGGGGTCCGCTCCCAAAGTCGCGGCCGTAAGCACCGCTGCGAGAGAGTTCGTAAGGTAATGTCTTCCTGGAAAACGGGAAGTTAAAAAGTATTCCCGATCTCCCATTTCGAAAAATAATCGCCTGGATTCGATTCGGTATCTAACGACGTTAGTAATATCAACTTTTCCGAATGTTTCTTTTTTTTGGGAACCTGCGCCCGCCTCCCGGGTCTCCGTAAATCCTATAATTTTGCTCTTATCCTCGACTCTTTCCAAGCATTCGCAAATCCCTGGATCGTCCAAATCCAAGACGATTCTCTCCGTGGTTAAGGAAATATACCGAGCGAAAGCTTCCAATAATCGCTCCCTCGTATGATAAAAATCGAGATGATCCTCGTCTATATTCGTGAGAATTCGAACCGGCGCACGATGCGATAAGAATGTCCCGTCGGATTCGTCCGACTCGAATACTGCGACATTTCCCTTCCCGAATCTTCCACCGATTCCGTCCAAAAAAGCGACTCCCCCTCCGACCATGACGGAGGGAGAAAATCCCAATTCTTCCAAGATAAAAGCGGTCATTGCCGTAGTACTCGTCTTTCCGTGAGAACCTGCGACGGAAACGCATTTGAGTTCCGAAAAACAGGAATGCAAAACGTCCGAGCGGTGAAAGAATCGGACTCCCTTGTCCCGAAAGAAACCCGCAATAGGGTGAGAATCCAATCGAATAGCGGAAGAATAAACCGCAGCGTCGTAGGATTCGTCCTTCGGAATTTCGGAAAGCGAGGAGTAGATTCTTGCTCCTTTGTCCCGAAGCTCCCGAACGGCTTGGCTTTCCTTTCCGTCGTAACCGGAAACGGAAAATCCTGCATCCAAAAGGATATGGGCAAGGCTGGACATCCCGGAGCCTCCGATGCCCAGAAAGAAAGGTTTAGAAAATTCGGAATTCATGGGAGAAGCGGTTTCCCCCATTAGGCCTGGCTCTCGAAAAAGAAACCGATCGTATCGCGTGCGGCTTCCACGTGGGAACATTCCAAAGATTTAATGGACATTTCGTTTAGAATCTCCGGCTTTTCCGCAAAATCGCTCAGAATACGGAAGAGTTTACTCTCGTCCTCGTCCCTCTGCTCTAGGGTTGCGGCGGCTCCGTTCGCTTCCATATATTTGGCATTGGCCGTTTGATGGTCGTCCTTGGCGAATGGGAAAGGGATCAGAACCATCGGAAGAGCGTAGGCAGCGCATTCGGAAAGCACTCCGGAACCGGAACGCGCTATCACTAGATTCGCCCATTCGTAATGCTCGGCCATATTGTCCGAATAGGAGATCAGGTCCGCGTCCTTGGTCTTTTTCGAAACCTCGTCATATAAGGCAGTCCCGGTAAGCATCCTAAAGCGGAATCTTTCCTGTATCACCTCGTGTTTCATGAGATTCACGACCATATTATTGATCTGGCGCGCTCCCTGGGAGCCTCCCATAACCAAAACGTTAAATTGTTTTTTCTTTTTGGGATCCCATTTATCGCTGAATTTCAACGCAAGCTTAGGAACCGTTTTACTTCTAAGCGGATTTCCCAATATCTCCCATTGGGCGGAAACTTTCGGGTCCTTGGGAGGAAAGCTGAAAGCCACCTTATCGGCGAACTTAAAAAAGATCCGATTCACCTTTCCCGGAATGCAATTCTGCTCGCAAAGATATAGTTTCTTCCGGAAGAATACGGCGTAGAGGATCGCGGGCACGCTGGAGTATCCTCCCATTCCGATCACCGCATCCACGTTCAATCTCGAAAATGACATCCAGGAGCGTATCAGCTGAAATACATAACGAAAAGGTAATAAAATAAGGTTCCCGGATAAAGGCGGGATATTATGCCAAACCACTTCGCAGGGAGCCTGCTTTAAATCCGGATTATCCTTATTTCGGATCAGCGAATGCAGGACTACCTTATCTACGCCCAAAGAGTCCAATCTTCCTACAAGATTCTCCGCGAGGGCCACTCCCGGGGAGATATGCCCTCCGGTCCCTCCCGCTGCGATTAAAACGGATTTCATACGCCTATATTTTCTTTTCTCGTTATATTGACAAGAATTCCAAATGAGGCCAAGACCACGAGTAAGGAGGACCCTCCGTAACTCATGAAAGGTAGACTGATCCCGGTAATCGGAAACAAACCGGTCACTACATAGCTATTGATTACGAACTGAGTCCCGGTGATAAAGAGAAGCCCCGCCCCCAAATAGAAACCGAAAGGATCCTGGACCTTCTTGAGTAAGAAATAGGCTCTAGATAATAAAAGTAGGACCAAAACGAAGAAGAATAGAAACCCCACGAATCCGAAATCCTCCACGAACGTAGCAAGAACGAAGTCCGTGTGGCTATAGGTGAGATATCTGTGAGCGTAACCGCTAGCTAATTTATTTCCGAACCATCCGCCGTCCAGAAAGGCTCGAAAAGAGGTGACCAATTGGTGTCCCTCATCGTAACGAAACCGATAAGGATCCAACCAAACCTCCATCCTTTTCCTTCTATAGCCGACCTGGCTGACCAATAGATAAGCGAGAGGCAAGGATACCAATCCTACGAGGAGAAGATTGCGAATCGGAAAGCCGAATAGAAAGACGAAACCAAGGACTACGAAAAGAATCTCCATAGTGGTTCCGAAAGCGGGCTCCGCCAGAATCAAAACGAGAACGGAGAGTAAGATCACTCCGGGAACGATGAATTTCTTCGGCTCCCGATTTTCCTTGGATTTAAGCTTAGTGACTAACGCGGAAAGATAAATTACGACCGCCAATTTGGCGATCTCGGATGGTTGTAATTGATAAGGGCCGATACCGATCCAACGATGAAAGTTCCTACCGTAATACGTCCCCACTGACTTTCCGATTCCGGGAATAAAGACCAAAATCAGAAGTAGAATACTGATGATGATTCCGGCTAACGCGAATCTTTCCAATTTTCCGTAAGGAAAGTTGGCAAAAATAAGAAATACTACAAGGCCTATGGAGGCCCAAATCAATTGCTTCTTTAGGAAGTATTCAGAGTCCTCGAAGTCCCTCCATGCGGTAATGGAGGAACTGGAATACATCACGCAAATCCCGAATAACAGTAGAAAGAAAATCGCGGATATGAGGGGTAAATCGAACGGATAGTTCTTAGATTCCCAAAAATCCCTTATCCTTCTACCGAGGGCCTTCATTGAATTTTCAAACTAGAAAGCGAAACGATCGCGAGAATGATTGCGGCGATCCAAAAACGGATTACCACCTTTGTCTCGGGAACTCCGCCCAATTCGAAATGGTGATGTAACGGCGCCATACGGAAAATTCTTTTCTGGGTCAGCTTAAAGGATCCCACTTGCAAAATCACGGAAAGGGACTCCGCGACGAAAATTCCCCCCAAAATCACTAGGAGGATCTCTTTCTTCAACATTACGCAAGTCAGACCGATCGTAGCCCCTAAAAATAAGGATCCTGTGTCGCCCATGAAAATCTGAGCGGGATGGCTATTGAACCAGAGGAACCCGATCAGAGCTCCGGTAAGAGCCGAAAGAAAAACGCTGTATTCGTGCGCGTGAGGAAGATAAGGGATATTCAGATAATTAGCGGCAACCGGAGTTCCGGAAACGTATGCGATCAGACTCAAGGTCCCAACCACTATCCCGGCCGTGCCTCCGGCCAATCCGTCGAGACCGTCGGTTAAGTTGACTCCATGAGAAGAGCCTAATATTACAATAATAGAAAACGGAATGGCGAACAAACCCAGAGCGAGAACCGGGCCTTTGACGAAAGGCAGGAAGAGATCCGTCAGATGAAATAGGATCTTGCCGGAGGACTCCGCGGGTGCCTCTCCCGTATAGAATAGGAATATGCAGCAGAATAAGGCGGCCAATACTACGGAAGCCACGAATTTCGTTCTAGCCCGCATACCGCCCTTGATCTTCTTTACGGATTTCATATAATCGTCTATGAAACCCAGAACGGAAAAAGAAACGGCGCATGCCAAAAGAAGGAGAATATTCAGGTTCTTTAAATTTCCCCAAAGGGCCACCGAAATAATCAGTGATCCGACGATCATTAATCCGCCCATGGTCGGAGTTCCCGACTTAGCGCTATGAGATTTAGGCCCGTCGTCTCTTACGCTTTCCCGAAATTTCAGCCCGTGTAGGAAGGAGATTACCCTCTCTCCCAACCAAAACGTCAGAAACATGGAGGTCAAACCCGCCATCAAGGCGCGGACGGTTACATAGCTGAAGATTCGTAGAGAATCCAATTCTTGGAAAAAATGCTCGTAGATGAAATAGAACATATCGAAAAGTCTGAAGTCAAATTGGCCCGGTTCCGGTTTCCGTAAACGGAAAAAAACCGAATCCCAACCGGACGTCCATAACATCTATCGGTGAAAGAAAGGAGTTCCCACATCCTTTTTCGGGCGAGGATTCAACCCGAGTAAAAGAGCCTAAAAGCCTTTTCTATTTCCTCTCCATCGTCGAAATGGCGTTTTTCTTTTCCGATGATCTGGTAATCCTCGTGTCCCTTTCCCGCCACGAGTAGACAGCCACCCGCAGGTAAATTCGAAATTCCGTAACGAATCGCCTCTGCCCGATCCGCGTCCCTATACATAGGATTGTAATCGTTCGTGAAGCCTCTTTGGATATCGTCCAAAATGGATTCCGGCTCTTCCGTTCTAGGATTATCGGAAGTAAGAATGACTTTATCCGCAAGATCCTGGGCGATCCTTCCCATTTTAGGACGCTTGGTCTTATCCCTATCCCCTCCACATCCGAAAAGAGCGATGAGCTCCTTTGGTCGGGATTCTCGGATACTCTTAAGAATATTCTCCAACGCGTCGGGAGTATGAGCATAATCTACGACAGCCATCCGGGAACGATCCGGGCTATAATGAATCTGGAATCTCCCGGGAATCTGAGGCACATGCTGCAAGGCGGCGAGTAGATTTTCCTTCTTCCATCCCAATCCCAAACCGGTCACAAAAGCAAGAGCCGTGTTTCTAACATTAAAGCCTCCCAAAAGGTTGGTTCGAACTTTAACGACTCCTCCCCAATTTTCTGGAAGATGAATATCATACTCTGTACTTTCCAAAGTGAAAACGGGATTCTCTATGCGGATCCGATCCGGCCCCAATTCGAAGACGGGGAGATTTTTTCCGAAAGAATGGACTAGTTCCGACATCTCTTTTCCCCCGGGCGCTTCGGAATCCAAGACTCCGAAATTTCCGGAACTCCCTTGCAATGCTTTAAACAAAAGACCCTTGCTTCGAAGGTAATCCTGCATATCGGGATGAAAATCAAGATGGTCTTGGGTAAGATTGGAAAATATGCCTGCCCGGAAACGGATTCCGTTGGTTCTTCCCAATTTCAATCCGTGGGAACTCGCTTCCATAAAGACGTATTCAATCCCGGAATCCGCCATTTCCTTCAGAATTTCCTGGAGGCTGCTCGGATCCGGAGTGGTATATCCGGTGTCGACTAACTTACTTCCGAACTTCACGCCTATTGTGCCGATGAGACCGCAGGATTTTCCCTGCTTCTCTCCTAGAAAAGAAAGAATATGAGTCAGGGAAGTCTTGCCGTTCGTACCGGTCACACCTATCACTTTCAATCTTTCCGAAGGATCTCCCAGTAAGAAGGAAGCGATGGGTCCGGCGAGAGTTTCCGGATCCGAATCGGATTTAAGAATGATTTTGTTTCGGATACTTCCCGGATTATGAACGGAAGCGAATAGAAGGAATCCCGCTTCGGAACTCTCCGCGTATGCGAGGCTTTTTTCCCCTAACGAATTAGGAATGCAGAATATATCCCTGAGACCCGTCTTACGGGAATCGGTCCTAACGAACTCCACTTCCTGATCTAGGGCTTCTTTTCCGGACTCTAATCGAATCTCCGGAAAGCGCTCAAGGAGCTTGGACAGTTTCAAATTCTGCCTCGTTTCTTTCCGGAGGAAGTGTGACGGTAATGATTCTGTCTCCGACGGTTATAGGAAGATAATGATACGTTTTTCTATACAAGGCTTCGATGCGACGTGCGGAAGTATAAGTGGCCATTCCGATTTTCAAGTCGTCGTTCTTCTTTAGAAGCTTTTCCTTCTCCTGGGAAGTTATGGAGATTTCACGATTCAGTCTAGCGATTTGAACATTCTGCCAAACGAAAAGAAGGGCCAAACAGAAAGGAAGAAGTATCCAGCCGAATGTATTCAATTGGAATCTCAGATCGGACCAAACGCGAAGCTCTAAAAAAGCAGAGAACTTGCTCATTCTTCTTCCTCCTCCTCTTCTTCATTATTAGTATCGGAGGGACTTCCCTTTAATATAACTCTCAATTTTGCGGACCGAGAGGCGGGATTTTCTTTCGTTTCCTCTTCTCCGGGAAGTACCGGCTTTTTAGTAAGAAGTTTCGCCTGACCGCTACGTGCATAGTCTCGGAAGAGATTCTTTACAATCCGATCTTCTAAAGAATGAAAGGAAATCACTTGGAATAAACCGCCGGGTGCCAGTGACTCCAAAAGTTTTTTCACTCCTACTTCGATATGTAGGAGCTCCTGGTTCACTTCGATTCTAAGCGCCTGGAAAACTCGGGTAGCCGGATGACGGCCCGGCGGCCAAAACTTTCTGGGAATCACCCGTGAAACCAATTGCGCCAGATCGCCTGAGTATCCGATACGAGAATGCCTTCTTCGTTCCAAGATCGCTTCCACGATTTTCTTGGTCCAACGCTCCTCTCCGTATTCGTAAAAGATTTTGCTTAAAGCCTTTTCCGGATAAGTGTTCACCACGTCTTCCGCGGAAATTCCTCCGGACGAAGAGAGCCTCATATCTAAGGGCTCGTTTTCTCGAAAGCTGAATCCTCTCCCGGCATGCAAGAGATGAAAAGTAGAGATGCCTAAATCGAGTAGAATACCGTTCGGAGGCGAATCTATCCCGTGCTCGCGTAGGAACTCAGGATCCACATCCGAAAAATTAGCTTCTATGGGAATAACTCTGGAAGAATATTTCGAGATTCTCGCCTTGGCCCGAGAAAGCATGACCGAGTCCCTATCCAGAAGAATCAGGTTCGAATTCGGAAACTGTTCCAAAAGAAGAAGGCTATGTCCTCCTTCTCCTGCCGTGCCGTCCAGAAAAAGCCACTCTTGATCTTTATCCAAAGCGGAGAGGAAGAAGGATAAGATCTCTCTATATAATACGGAATAATGGACAGGTTCCAACTCGTCTTCCAAGATCTAGCTTAGCGCCCAGAAGGCAAACAGGAAACGAAGACGTATAGGAAACCGACACCGTTTCGCCTCATATTTTATAAGTCGGGAAAAAGATTCGAATCGAATCTTAATCTCTCCGAATCCGAACGAACGCCCCGTCGCAACCTATACCGAAAGTCGTATCCTATTTTGTCGGAGTTCCCACATAATGCGTTGTACTGCCTTGGCGGGGAAAGATCTTGACTCAAGGGAGAATTCGGCTAAAATGACCGCCTCGATACGAAGATGGCCGTTTCCATATTCTTCGTTCAAAATAAATTTCCGTTAGTGAGCAGAATCATTTTCGACCGATTTCGATTTCGACGAGAATGTGGTTTGCTTAGTTTGTTCAAAAATACTCGTCGAAAAGGACGTAAGGCACTCGGTTTCGAGCCTTAATTGGAACGTTATGCAAAAAAGCAGCCTTAAGTTCATACTCTTAGCATCCGGAGTCGCTATACTCGCCACTCTGACTCTGTTGATCTCGGGAACGGCATATTATTTCGGCCAACAGCGAATAACCGAGAATTATCTATCCCAAATGAGGAATGTTTCGGCGGTGGTGGCCCAGGAGGTCGACTCTTTCCTGGAATCGCACGCTAACGTGGCAAAGACGATCGCCGAGGATGAGCGCGTCTTACAAACCGTACGCACACGAAGACCGATAGCGAACGATTACCTAAAAGAGATGTTTATCCGTTACGGAATCTATGAGAACGTTTTCATTCTGCCGCTGGAAGGCGAAATGCAGATTCTAGCGGATAGTCTGGACGGAAAATCCTTGGGTTACAAAGTGGAAGACGATCGTCTCAAGGAAAATATCGACGCCGTCCGGGAAGGAAAGATCTTACTCGGCACTCCCCAAAAATCCCCGATCACGGGCTTGCCTGTGGCTGTATTATCCGTTCCGATCAAGGACGGGAATCGAATCGTCGGAGCATTGAATATAGCCCTCTCTTTCGATATAGTCTCGGAGAAAATCACCAATAAGATAAAAGTAGGAGAGCAAGGCTATATTTCCTTAATGAGTCAAAACGGAGTAGTCATCGCACATCCTAAAAAGGAAATGATTTTGAACCTGGACGTAGCGAAGGAACCCTATGGCCAAAAAATGATGCAGCTCCAAACCGGAGAGATCTTCGAGTTCACCTTTCATGGAGCCGACCGTTTTTCGACCGTCGCCCGCTTGGATAATTGGAAAATGACGGTCATAGTCATACAACCAAGGTCCGAAATCCGCAGCACATTATTCGAGCTACTCCTATTCATCGGACTTACCGGTTTGATAACCGTAGCGCTTTCCGTCTTCGCACTTTACATTCTTCTCAAGAAGAGATTAGGCCCTTTGGAAAACGCAAGTCGCCTGTTCCAATCGATGGCGGAAGGAGATCTGAGATCCGATATCCAGGTCGTTTACCGGGACGAAATCGGATCCATGAGCGCGGACTTGAATCTATTCATAGGAAGCTTAAGAACCTCCCTGAAGGACATCCAGAGGATCGCGTTCGAATTGGCCTCGGCGGCGGAGGAGCTCACCTCCTCCTCCCAAGGATTCGCCACAGGAGCCCAGTCCACAGCGGCTTCCTCGGAAGAGATGTCCGCGACGGTGGAAGAAATGTCGGCCGGAATGGAAAGCATTTCCGCTACGACGGATAACCAATATTCGAATATTACGGAATTCCATACAAGAATCAAGGAACTCTCCGCGGGCGTAAGAAAGATCGGTGCGGAAATACAGAATACCCTAGGCATCGCGAAATCCATATCTTTCGAGGCAAAAAAGGGAGAAGAATCCTTGAACGGAATGAGCGGGATGATAGAAAATATCCTAACCTCATCCGGAGAGATGAAGTCCATCATCGGAATCATCAACGATATCTCGGATCAGACCCAACTACTCGCCCTGAACGCCGCGATAGAAGCCGCTCGCGCCGGAGAGGCGGGAAAAGGATTTGCAGTGGTCGCCGAAGAGATATCCAAACTCTCAGTAAAGACCGCGTCCTCCATTAAATCGATCGGAGAGATGATCAACAAGAACAACTCGGAATTGGATGTGGGAGCGAAAGGAATACGTTCCTCCGTAGAGATCCTACACAATATCATCAAGAACGTGGATTCGGTGGGCGAGGCGATGAATCATCTTTACGAAATCACTTCGGCTCAGGAATCCGTAAACCGGGATGTGGACGAACAATCGGACCGAGTCGGCAAAGAGGCAGAGTCCGTGAAACTCGCAACCGACGAGCAGAAAAGGGCAGTCAGAGAAATCGCGCAAGTCATCACTCAGATCAACGAGCATACGCTGAATACCGCTTCCGGATCCGAAGAAATGTCTTCCTCCGCCCAAAACCTCGCTTCGACCGCGGAAGTTCTCAGAAGTATAACGGAAAAATTTAAAATATAGATCGCCATCCATCATAAGCGGCGAATCTCGTTTTAAAAAGGAATATATGCAAAGAAACAGTTTGAAACTCGTCTTATTAGCGGTCATCAGCGCGACCATAGCAATTCTGACCATAGGAATCACCACATTCGCGTATTTCACCGCCAAGAGATACGTGGAAGACGCATATATAGACGAAATGAAGAAGATCTCGCGGATCGGAGGAAAATACGTTAAGTATTTCTTCGATAACCAATTCGCGATCGCCACGCATACCGCGGAAAATCCCCAGGTTGTGCAGGCTTCGATCACAAGAAATAAGGAAATACTCAATCCTCTTCTGGCTGGTTTGGTAAAATCGATCGGAGTCTACGAAAACGTGTTTCTTTCCACTCCCGAATCGAACCCTTTGATCTTCGCGGACGCCACCGGAAAAGCGAATAACTTCCGCTGGGGAGGGACAGGTTTCGATGACAATATCAAAGCGGCTCTAGAAGGAAAGAATTTCAAGAGTAAAGTCGGGGCCTCCCCCGTAACCGGAGAGCCGGTGACTCTACTTACAATTCCTATTAAACAAGGAACCGCCGTCATCGCTATCCTGGGAGTATCCATTTCGTTGAACTCGCTAACGGAACAGATCGTTTCCGGAATAACGATAGGACACGACGGTTATATCGCCGTAGTGGACTCCAACGGAGTAGTGGTGGGTCACCCTGATAAATCCCTGATCTTAAAATTGGATCTTACCAAATTCGAATGGGGAAAGGAGCTCATGAACCTCAAGACCGAGGAACACATGGAGTATTTCTTCAAAAAGGACAAGATCGCCACCATCTACAATATCGACGAGTATGATCTGAAAGTCTCCGCGATCGCCTCAAAGGACGAATTGGCCGAGATAGTGCATCAAATGCTTTATAGAATCTTAATAATAGGTCTCGTCTTCCTTCTAATTTCAGTATTCGCAATCTATAAATTGATCGATGTAAGACTCCATCCGCTACAAGAAGCAAGGGAGATCTTCCGCTCCATGTCTTCCGGGGATCTGAGAGCGGACCTGAAGATTTACCATG
Organism: Leptospira wolffii serovar Khorat str. Khorat-H2; assembly: GCF_000306115.2. Taxonomy (NCBI): domain Bacteria; kingdom Pseudomonadati; phylum Spirochaetota; class Leptospiria; order Leptospirales; family Leptospiraceae; genus Leptospira; species Leptospira wolffii. The sequence goes on along the minus strand of NZ_AKWX02000023.1, from coordinate 336,321 downwards.
AAGACGAGATAGGCGATCTGAGTAAGGACACAAATTCCTTTTTGGAAAGTCTTAGAGCTTCCGTTAGCGAAATCCAAAGGATCGCCTACGAATTGGCGTCCTCTTCCGAAGAATTGTCCGGCAGTTCCGAGAATTTCTCAAACGGCGCGCAATCCACGGCGGCATCCACCGAGCAGATGTCCGCCACCATAGAAGAGATGGCCGCCGGAATGGATAATATATCCGGATCCACGGACAACCAGTATAGAAATATCTCCGAATTCCAAGGAAGAATATCCGAATTATCCTTAAGCGTAAAGCAGATCGGAGAAGAGATACAGAACACCCTGAATATGGCCAAATCCATTTCCCAGCAGGCCAAAAAAGGGGAAGAATCTCTTTCCGGAATGAACGCGATGATTTCCAATATTCTGAAATCCTCGGGAGAGATGACTGCGATCATCGGTATCATCAACGACATCTCTGATCAAACGCAATTACTCGCCTTAAATGCGGCGATAGAAGCGGCACGCGCGGGAGAAGCGGGGAAAGGATTCGCGGTTGTAGCCGAAGAGATTTCCAAACTATCGGAAAAAACCGCATCCTCCATCAAGTCCATCTCTGCAATGATCTCCAAGAATACGGGAGAATTGGATAGCGGTGCCAAGGGAATCCAATCCTCTACGGAGATCATTCACGCGATCATCCGAAACGTGGATAACGTATCCGAGGCAATGGATAGGCTATACGCTATCACGGGTTCCCAAACCGATATCAACCGGATCGTAACGGAAAACGCCACTAGAGTGGGCTCGGAAGCCGAATCCGTGAAATTGGCCACGGACGAGCAGAAGAAGGCGGTGAGCGAAATCTCCCAGGTCATCACTCAGATCAACGAGCACACGATTAATACCGCCTCCGGAGCGGAAGAAATGTCCGCGTCCGCAAGGAACCTGTCCAACACGGCCGAGATATTGAGAAGTATCGCGGAAAAATTCAAACTATAAAGAAATCGTCAGGGGCAGGTTCGGACAAACCGCCCTCGGCACATTATATTAAATAAATTTAATTCTTGGAAGCCGAATCGAAAAGATTCCGGATTCCGCCGGCGTCTTTTACACCGGTAAATCCCTCTTTCTCAAGAATCGATGCAGCACGGGCGCTCCTTCCTCCGGACCGACAATACAGAACTATTTTTCTATCTTTGCCGCCGAACTCGTCCAAACGGGAAGAAACGCTATCGATAGGAATATTCACCGCACCCGGAAAATGTTCTTGGGCATATTCCTCCGGAGAACGAACGTCCACGACGAGAGCCCCGTCTTTCACCCAATCCGCTATTTCCTGTTGAGCCTTAGGCTTTCCGCAAAATAGGAACAAAGGCGATACGACAAGAAGAATCGCGAGTAAAATACGATAAGATTTCATCAAAAACTCCTAGTCAACCCGACGAGTATCGTTCGAGTCAGATTTTCGGCTTCTTTTGATAAACCGTATGCCCCAGAAACTTATAAGCCTCGGAAATTCCGAAAAGAGTCTCGGAGTGGCCGATCACCAAGAGTCCTCTGTCCTTCAGGACCTCTTCGAAATTCTCGAAAATCTTTTTCTGGGTCTGTTTATCGAAATAAATGATCACGTTTCTACAGAAGATACAATCCATCTTCTCGCGGATCGGATACGGGGTTTCGAGAAGATTTGCCTTTTTGAATTCGATCATGGACCTGATTTCGGGACGAACCTGATACAAATCCTCCGCCTTTCCGCTTTGGCCATTCACTTTTAGGAAATATTTTTTCTTTAAGGAATCGTCCACAGGCTCCAAACGATCCGCCTTATAGATTCCCTCCTGCGCCGTCTTAACTACGTTCGTGTCGATATCGGACGCGTATATCTTAATGTCCCAACCAGGCTTGAGGGCGAAATATTCGGCACAGGTAATGGCGATAGTATAAGGCTCCTCGCCCGTAGAACAGGCGCTCGACCAGATTCGCAGACTTTTCTTACCCGATTTCGCCGCCCTTTCCTCGACGGAAGGAAAGAAGGTGGACTTCATAAACTCGAAATGATGATTCTCCCGAAAGAAATCGGTTTTATTCGTGGTAATTCTATTGATAAGTTCGGTCAGTTCGCTTTCGAAAAATTTACGATCCGCCTGGAGAGCTTTTATGTATTCGGATACGTTCGTCATTTTGAACATTCTCGCCCGAGAATTCAAACGGGATTGGACCATGATCTTTTTATGATCCGCAAGAAATATTCCGGTCTCCTTATACATTAAATCCTTAATGAACTTAAACTCCTCATCGGAGATCTGGGAAAGTTGGGAAAAGATTTCTTCCATCGATTAGCGGATTCCTAAGGCCTGGTCCAGCGCAACCAGTTTGATGATTTCCAAGAGCTTGTCGCCGACGTTGATCGTTTCCAGAGAAATACCTTGGCCCTTAAGTCTGTTTGCAAAGGCGACCAAAGAACCCAAGGCCACCGAAGTGAGAACTTGGATGTCGCTTAGATCCAGAATCACAGACGAGGGATTTCCCTCCAAATGAGAATTCAGAAAGGCGCGCAAATCCTCATGATCTCCGTTAAGGATATCATAGTTTACCTGGATCAGAATCGGTTCCGGCTGACTCATTCTCAATATTGGACGAATTCGTCCCCGCTTCGGAATACAGTCGGGAAACTCCCGGGAAAAAGAAAGGAAAAAGTAATTTTTCTGGCTTAGCGAGAAGGGATCGGGTTTTTGGTAATTGGAAGGGAAAATCGGCTTTTTTTTGGAAAAACCCTCAGTGAGAATAGGAATCGTTAAACATCTGAACGCTCGACCGCTATCCTGGGGATTCGAGGAAGACTCCCGATTTAAAGTCGTCCCCGAGAACCCTTCTCTTCTTAAGGACTATCTTTTACGAGGTTTGGTCGACGTAGGATTGATCTCCTCCATAGAATGCCTTAGAAACGCGGACGTATTAAACGTATCCATGAAAGTGGGCGTATGCGCCTCCCGCCAAGTTCGGTCCATAAAATTCTTCAAAAACAAAAAAGAACCCTATCCCCCCTATCGTATCCTAACGGATAATGGATCTAGAACCAGTATGGCATTGGTCCGGGTATTGGTGCATAACGATTCCGGACACCTTCCGGAAGTTGCACCTACCGATCCTAAGATCATCAAGGAAGAAATTTCCATCGGCCGGGGTTCTCATATGCTATTTGGCGACAACGCGTTATTTGCGGAATGGGACCCGGAAATCTACGAAGTGAAAGATCTGGCGGAATGGTGGTATGAAACGACGGGAACATCCTTCATATTCGCGTTATGGGCCTCCAAGAAACCCCTGGAATTGCCGGATAGTTTTTTCGAAGAATCCCTTGCTTACGGAAAAGCGCATATAGAAGAGATCATCCAAAGGGAGACTCGACTTCCTTCCGATTTGGTGAGAAAATATCTCACGGAAGAATTACATTATGAAATTTCAGACTCCGATCGTCGCGGATTCGAGCTATTCGGAAAATACTGCGAAGAGTTGGGAATACTGTAATCTGCCTATCCCAAACAAGGCAGGCCCCAAATTCCCTGCGATAAGCTTATGGGAAAGATCGAACTTATGATAGCTAGCTACCTGCAATAAACGTTCGATCCAATTCTCTGCGACGGCATTTATCCGAGAAAAGAAATAATAAAAACTTCGGGAGTATGAGCGAATAGAAACGCCATTTGGTAACTCCCTTTCTGAATTTCGCTCTTTTCCTTACTTGCCGCCGAACACGAAAACTGAGAAGAAGACTAACTGAATGGGAAATGAAAGTATATCGCCTACGAGAGTGAGAGGCAGGAGTAAAACCTTTTCGGGCTTCATTCTACCTTTGTATTCCTCGATGCTTGCTTCCAATTTTGCCGATAGAAATCGATTCTCGAATGGAAGATCCTTTCTCTTGAATAGAAAGGCGGAGCGAAATATACTCTTACTCTTAGTATCCTGAAACGTATCTTCCTCGGAATAGATAGAAAGAATCCCCTCGTCCACGCCTAAAAATGAGGATTCGGTGGCGTTTGTTTGGGAATAATAATAAGCGCTAGCACGATACGGAATTTTATCGAACAGATTGCAATTTACATAATCGCAAAACCGGGAACTGAGATAACTTTCCAAATCTGCTTTAGATACGGATCCGACGGATTTATGGTAAAGATCCCTGGAAATCCCGAATGCGGATCCATCCTCGAAAACGATCAGAAAATGATCGCCTACCTGAGTGATTTCAGGAGCGCTCGTATACAATATATAACGAATCTTTTTCTCTTTAGGAAAATCTTTACAAACACAATGATATGAAATCTTCAAGCCGGGAATATCGAATACGTGAGAATCGCCTATGCTTAAAACTGCCTGTGTGTCATCCAATTCTTGAAATCGATTACTCGCCTTAAGTGCATCGCAATCCCGGCCGAAAAGAATGGGAATCTTAATCGGAGCATCAGTGGAACGGTCTAAAACTTTCGCGCAGCCTTTTTCTACATATTCCGAATGCAAAAAACTATCCGATTCCGTCTTCCGATAATCGAATTGGATGAAGAACTTCCCGTCCTTTTCCGCCAAGCTTATCGGTCTTTTCACGATCCGTTTTCTTTTTTCTCTACCAGAAGGAATTTCGGATAAAGTCACCAGTGTCAAAGCACAATCCATTAGGAGACCGTAGATAAAAATCGAAACTATTAGCGCGAAAAAACGACCTTGAGATTTCATATAGTTTCCGCCTTCGACCGAAAGAATCGGCGAGAAAAAGGATCATTTTAAGAGCTCAAAACGGGTCCAACTTAGACTAAAGCAAACCGGACACACCCTATAACAAAACTATGGCGCAAAAATTCCTAACCTACCGAAGACAATGTCAACGGGTTACATCCGATCCAAAGCCAATCACTAAAATATCATCGTGATACGATAGTCCCAGGACTTGTTCCCGGACTTTTCGATCGTATCCGCCAATGGCAGCCTATACGTCAATTTTCCCAGGCTTTGCTCTCCCCGGTTCGTATAGCAAACGGAAGTAATCGGAAAGTTCACCTTAAAGAGCATAGCGCTTCCTCTTAAGAGTCGTAGGGTCTCGCTTAATAATTTCTTTTCTCCGTCCATCAGCAAGGATTCCGGAGATTTGGTAATGGAAGGAAATTCGCGTTTGATATAGATCGTATTTGCCTTCTCTTTTTTGATCTGCACGTTCCCGACGAGAATGCTCTCCAGTTGGGAAATATCCGTGAATTCCAATTTGTAGCTAACCTTGGCCTTTTCCCGAAATGCGCCGGGTTCCGCTTCGGAACTTTCCAACTTCTGAAAAGTGTAATCTTTTAATGTTAGACTTTTGTAAAAGAATCCCTTATTCAAACGGTTCAAGATCTCCTCCTTACGTGTAGGAAGAAATTTGATCAGAGACTCATCCGATTTCCTTTTTGTGGGAACCACATAGGTAACCTCTAAGGTCCCGCTCAGGTTCGGATTTATACTTAGGGTCTCCTCGTATTCGAAACAACCTATAAAAGTGAAGAATATGGAGAGTAGTAGGAATCTGGGAATAAGACGAAAGAAACCCGGAAGCATCTCTCTATTCGAGGGGAAGCCGGGTTTCCGTCAACGGTAAAAGAAAACCCCCGTAGGGCAAATACGGAGGTTTTCCAGGACTTTATTTGGAGATTGGATATGCTTCGTTTCCGTGCTCCAGAATATCCAAACCTTGGATTTCTTCGTCTTCGGAAACTCTAAGACCGATGGTATATTTCAGAGCCAGGAAGATGATCAAACTTGCGCCGAAAGCCCAAGCGAAACCAATTCCGACTCCGGTCAATTGGACCCAAAGTTGGCTAATACCGCCTCCGAAAAAGAGACCGTTCACACCGCCGAAAGCTTCCTCGGCAAAAAGTCCCGCAGCAATGGTTCCCCAAGCTCCGCAGACTCCGTGAACGGAAACCGCACCGACCGGATCGTCCACCTTGATCTTATCGAAGAACAGTACGCTGAATACTACCAAAACCCCACCGATTGCACCGATGATGATCGCGGAAGAGATGCTAACGTTGGCACAAGGTGCTGTAATCGCAACCAGACCCGCAAGAGCACCGTTCAGAGTAAGACCGATATCCGGTTTCTTGAATAGAATCCAAGTCGCAATCATCGCAGCCGCGGCACCTGCTGCCGCTGCAAAGTTAGTGGTCACAGCGATAATAGCGAAGGTTCCTCCGCCTACGGAAGTAGTGGATCCGGGGTTGAATCCGAACCATCCCAACCAAAGAATGAATACACCGAGCGCGGCAATAGTCATGTTATGGCCGAGAATCGGAACCACCTTACCGTCTTGGTATTTTCCTAGACGGGGCCCGAGAACAACCGCTCCGGCAAGACCGGCCCATCCTCCTACGGAGTGAACCACGGTTGAACCTGCGAAATCGATAAACCCTAATTCTTCCAGATATCCTTTATTGATGCCGAAAAGATTCGCCCAAGCTAAGGACCCGAAAACGGGATACACAAACGCGGTGATTAAGATGGAGAAGACGATATAAGAGACGAACTTCGTTCTTTCCGCCATGGCTCCGGATACGATCGTTGCTGCGGTTCCCGCGAACACCAATTGAAAGATGAAGAAGGTGAACTTACCCGCATCCGGTTTTCCGTCCACTAACAGAAAGCTATCCGCTAGAGAAGGGCCTCCGAAACCGAAACCGGAAATCAATTGCGGTCCGAAAAGAATGGAGAAACCGATCAGCCAATACGCCAAGGACCCGAGAGCGAAGTCCATGAAGTTCTTCATCAAAATGTTTACGGTATTCTTAGCACGGGTAAATCCGGCTTCCACAAGGGAGAAGCCCGCCTGCATGAAAAAGACCAAGAACCCTGCGATGCAGGTCCATAACCAATTCGTTTCATCTCTAAGAACGCCGACGGCGCTCAGGGCGGCTTCCGCGGTCACCGGCGCGGCCGCTTCGTCCCCCCAAATCGTGCTCGAAGCAAACGCGAGCATGAGTAGTGCTAGTATGCGCATATTTATTCTAAGTCTCCTTTCTATTTGATTCACAATTCCTGACTTCGCTTAGTAGGTACTAAACCGCCTCTTTCCTCTGTTCCGAGCCCAGCTCGGAAGATTTTCTCTTAACGAGTTCCTCCAATTTCTTGAGGGAGATTTTTAGGTACTCGTTAGTAGGTGCGCTCTTGATCCCCTGCTGCAGAACTTTGATCGCTTTCGGGGTCTCGTTATCTTTGAGATAGCATCTCGCCAATCTCAAACTGGATTTTGCGTAAGTGTGATCGATTGCCAAAGAACGCTTCAAAGCTCGTTTGGCCTCGGGAACGTTTCCTAACTCGTAATAGGCTCTTCCGAGAAGATAATGGATATGTTCCGATTCTTCACCGCTGGTCTTGATGTATTTTTCCAGAAACTGTACGCTCTTTTCGAAGTTCCTATCTCGATAATACATCTTACCCAAAAGAACCAGACTGTCCTTGAGGGATTCGTCCATGGAGAATACTTCCAACGCCTTATCGTAGGCGAGTTGGTCCTTCTTAGCCTTGGCCGCGGATTTGGCGACGGATAGCATGGACTTCGCCTTTCCAAGTTCCGGATTGCATTGAAGAGCGAGAAGAGAAACGTCGTCTCCGTTACGCACATCTCCTTTGAATCTTTTGAACCTACCGATCAAAGAACCCACAAGATCCGAAACGTAGATTTTATCCCTTTGTTCCTCGATGGTCGCTTTTTCCTGGCGGATCCATTCTATGAATCTTTGGTTTCCTAATTCTTGGCGTAGGTCGTTCTTTTGTTCCGTAATTCCGTCCGTAGGCAGGAATAATATATCCCCCGGAAGAATGCGACCGTGCTTCTCTTCAAAATTGCTTCTCTCGACTTCGAAGATACCGAGAGGAACACCCTGCGTATCCAATTCTTCTATGCGGCCGTGTCCATTATGATAATGTAACATCTTTTGGTGAGCGGCGTTCACATAAGAATAGGTGTAATCGCTATAAACTTTCAGAATGAAAGCGGTGAAATAGGTTCCATCCGGAAGTTGCGGGCGAACGGATTCTCCCAATTCCGCCATAGTCTCGGAGAGTCCCATACCCAAGGAAGTACAACGCTGGAATTGGTAGTGTATGGACATGGTAACCAGAGCCGCCGGGATACCGTGACCGGAAACGTCCACAATAATGGCGGTGATGGAATTGCCTTGGCGAACCACGTTGAAGTAATCTCCGGAGACTTCCGTCATAGGCTCGTAATAGGTCCCGAAATGGAGTCCGTTCCAAGGAGCGATGTTCGTTTCGACGATCTGACTCTGAACGTTACGCCCCATTCTCATATCCCATTCCAATTGCTTCAGGATCTGGGCTTCTCTCTCGTTCGCATGGACCAAGCCTTGGATCAAACGAACGCTTGTGATCGCGAGTGCGAGCTGAGATCCGAGCGCCTCGAGGATCTCCAGGTCGTCTTCTCTATAGAAAAATTCGGTATCGCATTCCACTGCGATGGTCCCGAGGCAATCTTCCTTATACATGATGGGAACGCACATGACCGCACGGGTTGTCTCTCCCTCGTCGATGTATTCGGAATGGTGACTTAAATCCTGGATGAGGAGAGGCATTCTGGTCTTATAAGTAAAACCGGAATATCCTTCGTCCTGATTCAGATTCCTTCTGGGAGGAATCGTCTCCTTGAGAAACTTGACCGGGACCAGAGTCCCTTCCTTCCACATTCTCAAGGTGGTGTTATCGCATTCGAAAATATCCTTACAAAGACTGAGTACGATATCGTACAGTTCCTCTTCCCTATCAGCGTTTGCGAATTCCTTGCTGATATACAAAAGGATATCGATCTTATTCTTCTCGGTTAATCCTCCGACGACCTTTCTCGCCCCGCGGAAGTTAACTACCTTTCTCTGTCCAAACTTGAGCTCTATCATGACCAAGCACCTCTACGAATCTTTTTTTCTTGGGACCCGTTTCGCTCTGCAGAACTATATGCAAATAGCGTACCAGTCTTACAGAGACGAGATTTATGCCTATTTTGTAAGTTTGGATAAATAATATGCTTATTTTATAGGCATATTATAAGAGGACATAGCTCTACAATTGGTGATATATAGGGAAGATTGCTACTCTTTTGAGGAAGAAAGATCTATTAAGATCGGAGGGAGGAGACTTTTTTTCGTATTTTTCTCTCCAATTTTCCGAACCAACTCAATTTCTTAGCGGTTCCGAATTCTCGGAGGAACGATTCTACTTTCGGAAATACATCGTCTTCTGCTCTTTCTCCTAGGATCAGGCATCCATGACCATAGTCTTCCGAGGCTCCCGATTCCTTGGAAATGACCAGAAACTTTTTCTGCTTCGCGCCTGCGCGATCGAAAACGAATTTTACCGTCTCCGGAGTGGCGATCGCATCCTTGGCGCCCGCGATGAAAAGACTAGGGACCGTGATCTCCTTTTGCAGCTCTATATAATCGTGGAATCCGTTTAAGGAACTCATCTTCTTGGTTTCGATCCAAGCCATGAATTGCTCTATAAGACCCTCGCTAATATTCTCGATAGCGTTCTTCATGACCTTCTTAACCGTTCTAGGTCGGGTCACTTTCGGATTATAAAGAATCTCATCGATAGGAGTATAAATTTCTCCTGCAATGGGAGCTAGCATGGAAGCTCCGAATTTCAGATCCAAAACCTTTCTCGCCCTGGGAAAACGAGAAAGGAGCCCGATCAGACTCAAGCCCAGATGGTTCAAATTACCGGGACCGCCCAAGGATGCAAAAGCGGCCACCTTCTCTTTATCTTCTTTGGAGGAGATTCCTAAGTAAGAATATAAAATCATGGCGCCCATGGAATGTCCGATCCAACTCGCCCTCTTCTTACCCGTTAAAGAAAGGACTTTATGCAGAATGGCCTCCACATCGTATTTTACCAGATCGTCGAAAGTGAAATCCTGATAGCCTCTGTTTTCATGATAAGAAACCCCCGCGCCTCTTAAGGAAACCGCGAAGACCTCGAAACCTCTTAGCTTCAGATAATAAGGAAGCGAATGTCTTTTGTCCAAATCGATTACGAACTTATTGGTGGCGATCCCATGTACGACAATGACCGGCGCCAATTCCGGATTCGGGATGGGGGGAATATGACGATGCAGAGCGAGATTCCAACCGTCCCTGGTTCTAGCGAAATGAACCTCGTCCGCGATATCCTCCTGACCGTAGAGTCTGGAAATCCAATCCAGCAAAATCGGATAAGAGAGTAAAATAGCGATTAAAAATAGGGAGAATAGAATGGCGAGAGAGGAAGCGAAAACGGCGAAGAAGACTATGGCCAAAAAAGTGGTAATTAGATAGAAGGGCCCTCTTCTGTTTTTCAGAATCGCGATCACTGACCGAGAAGAATGCGCCTTATTGCGGAGATGTCAAGTCTTCCCAAACATGCTTGCCGGTATTTTTCGGTGGAGTAAGATGACGGAACGGGTCTAGAAATTCCATGGATCGCAAAATCGATTATAAAATCTACAAATCGCCTTCCGGCTGGTACACGATGGTCGTGCCGGGCCATTGGCAACATATGGTCATAGAAGGTATCCCCGCATTCTTCGAAGAAAACGGAGCCGGAGCGATGCAGGTGTACGCCTTCGAAAACAAGGACGGGACCTTCGACGCGGAAAAAGAATTGGAAAGATATTTAGGGACCCACGGAATTCCCTACGAGTCGGACAAGGCGGCATTCTTCGATAATAACCTGGGAGCGAGAATCATCGCCTGCGAATTCCTGAAAGAGGACGGAAGGCACTGGATGGTTTATCTGATCTCCGCAAAGAAAAGGATGGTACTCGTCACATACAACGGAGACGAGAGTCCTACGGACGAACTCGCCGAGCAGCTGACCACGATGGTCAGCTCCATTCGGATTTCGGAATAAGCTTAGCCGATACTCAAGGTGGCCTGCACTGCTTTATGCCAGCGGTCCAACTTTTCCTTTCTGGCTTTCTCGTCTATTTTAGGCTTAAATACCTTATAGCCTCTCTCCAATTTGGATAGGGTTTCCATATTCTTCCAATAACCGGAACCTAAACCGGCGAGATAAGCGGCGCCGGTAGCGGTCATATCCGGTTCTGCGGAACGTTTCACCTCCACTTGGCAATAATCCGCCAAACATTGGAGTAGAATATCCGACTGGGATACTCCTCCGTCCACCATGATCGAAGTCACCGGAACGTTCGTATCCTTCTTGATCCCTTCTAATATATCATATAAAGATAATGCGATTCCTTCCAACACCGCCCTCGCGACATGTCTCCTATGAGTCGCAAGGGAAAGCCCGAAAACGGAAGCCTTGGCGTTCGGATTGAAATAAGGGAATCTCATTCCGGAAGCGGTCGGAACAAAAATCACTCCCTCCGTATCCTTGGTCTGGGAAGCCAATTCGTTCAGAACCTTGGGAGTATCGGAAAGACCTATCCCTTTTCCCAACCAGTCTATAAGAGTTCCTACGGTTCCGGTAAAGCCTTCCAGCATGTAGGTAGGCTTACCTTCCAATCTCCAGGCCACCAAAGGAAATAAACCTCTTTTGGATATCTTGGGTTTTTCGCCCATATTCATATCCACGAACGCACCCGAGCCTTGGGAGATTTTCACACCTCCCTTCTCGAAACAACCGTGACCGAATAGGGCGGCCATCTGGTCTCCCACTACCGCGCGGATCGGAATAGCCGCTCCTCCAAAAAGCGAAGGATCCGCGGAACCGAAATCGGATGCGGTATCTTTCACGCTCGGAAAGACTTTCAAAGGAATTCCGAAGATTCCGCAAAGAGGAGCGTTCCATTGCAGTTGGAAAGGATTGAACATACCCGTAACAGTTGCGTTGGAAGGATCCGTTACGTGTTCTTTTCCTTTGGTGAGTTTATAGACGAACCAAGTATCCAAGGTCCCGAATAGTATCTCCCCTTTCTTCGCTCTTTTTCTAAGTTCCGGATTTTTATCCAAAACCCATTTCAAACGTACCGAAGCGTGATCCGTAGTGAACTTCAATAAATAGGTCGCGATAAGCATAGGATGGCCGGTAAGCGTTCCTAAAATCCGTGAGAAGAATTGGATGAGCTTCCAAACTTTATGGGAGTTCATCTCCTCGGAAGTCTTGCCCGCTCTCACGTCGGCCCAACTGATCAGTCGGGTCAGTGGTTTTCCAGTAGCCTTGTCCCAAAGCAAAAAGGAACCTCTTTGGTTGCAGATTCCTAACGCCTCGATATTCGAAGGATGAAACTTTTTGTTGCGAACCGTCTTCTTGACCACGGAAACCAAGGCTTGCCAGAGTTTTTCCGGATCGTGTTCCAAGGCGCCCGGCTCGCTTATAATAGGAGGAGTTTTTTCGTATTGGCGGGAAACGATTTGTCCCTTTTTGTCGAATGCAATGGCCCGGATTCCGCTCCCTCCGCTATCGATAGAGAGAATATATTTTTCCTTTGCAGCCATTCCGGATCCCCTTTTTTTCCAGGGTAGAATCAAGGATTCTTCTTTAGCGTCAAGTGAATATAAACCGGATTTCTGAGCAAAACCGCGTTCGTTATACTCGAATAAAAATCGGACCTACTCTTCCTATATTAGTCAAGGAGGAGAAGATCCGATCGGAATAGTAACTTTTCTGAATATACTTCGGGAAATTACGAAAGCTTAGGCCATCAAAACGCTTTTAAGATGTGCCATCAGGTCGGATTCCTTTTCGTTTACTATATCCTTAGGCATCTTATGGTAAATCCTCTCCCGGGATTTATCGTCCAGTTTTCCAAGAATCATTCCCATGAATCCGGGCTCGGAAACTAGGATAAAATTGGAGAATGAATCCTTCTTTCTCTCCATATTTACGAAATCGCTGAGTCTGCCTGCAAATGCGGCAGCCACTTTCTTTTTAGGCTCGTGAAAAAAATCGAAATCGGATCGGGAAGCCTGGCCTCCCCCCGTAACTAGATCGGAATTTCTTAATCTTCCGTCCGGATTCTCCATAGACTGTAATAATTTTAAACCGTGATTCGGCCCTTGGTATTCGAAAATCTTAGCTTCGCTTCGGTTCGCAACCACCACCCACTTCTTCTTCATTTTCAACCTCCTACTACGAACTCTTTTCCCTCCTTTCGGAGAGAAAATCGGCGGCCTATTTTTATCCCAAGAATAGGAGAGGATCAATTACTTTTCCCGTTCTAATCTCATTCCTCAAACTGATAAATATCCGGATTCATAATAAACCACCGTTTGTGATATTTCGGCAGGGAAGAGAGAAGAATCTTACCGGCTCTAAAGTTAGACGCCCTTTTGGCAGTTAGCTTTTCCGGGACTCGATTCTCTCCCTCCGAACAGAATATTCTACTCGAACTCTTCTCTTTTCCATGAACCGACCGGGTGACAATTTGTCCGGTTTTTTTGAAGCCAAATTCTAAATTATGAGAATCACTCTCATTTTGGTTTGACTAAATGCAGCTATTTCTGATTTTGAGTCCTAGACTCATTTTTAAATAAAGATAAAAACCCGGCTAATGAGAAATGGGTATCATCAGGAGAAATGTAAAAACAATGAAACGGTTTATCACTCGAATTAGCCTCCCCTTACTTCTTACCCTCGGCCTCGCAGGTTGCGATGGTAAAAGTGATCCAGATCTAACTGCCCTCGCCCTTTCTGGAGTAGGTGCAACTTCAGACCCTACGAGCTGCGCTACCAACATAACGGCTGCGAACAATACCTACCAATTGGCTTGCACACCTAGCGCCGGTGCGGTTCGACACATTCGCGTAGAAGGAGTTCTCACCCAAGCCGCGAGCGGACACGGCGCGGTATATATTTCCTCCGGATACACTGATGGAATCGCAGGAACCACGACTTCTCCCAGCTTAGCAGCGAATGACGGAAGATTCATTCTCACTCTATACCAAGGCGGACCGGTAGCGTATGCTAGATACGGAACCGAAACCGCTTATGCAACAGATAACGGAAACCCACCTTCTGCATTGGGCGGAGATGGAACGAGTACCTTTTCGGCTTTTGCAACTAGTGCATCGACCGTTTGCTACGACATTTCAGGAGATTCAGTTCCCAAAGTCACAGTATGGGCCACCGGTGTGAATAGCGCCGACTGCACCGATTGGAATACTTTAAATTCGGGTAATGCGATTATTTCCAAAGCTAACTGGACGAGCAACGTAGGAATCGGTTCCACAAGTAGTACTAGTCATTACTTCAAAGCTAGCTCGGCTTCGGGAGTTTCGGCGACGAAAGTCGTACTATTCTCCACCTCGGTTCTATAATTTGATTATCCGTCGATCGGGGCCTCATTGAGATCCCCGATCGATTGCCGCACTAAAGTTAGGAGAAGATTGAGATGAAAAGAATCTTAAATATTACAGCGTTACTATTGCTTCCGATATTCGTACGATGCGGAGGACCCGATAGCGGTGGGGATGACGCGTTAGCGCTTCTTGCAGCTTCCACGGAATCGGTAGGCGGTTGCGAGGTATTCTCCGGAGAAGTCACGACCACCGGAAGCGGTACGAAAACGACGGAAGTCAACGCCTCTTCTTCCTCTTGCTGGACCTATGTGGATCTCAAGGCGGGCGGAGTAAAAACCACCGTCGACGGAACTTGGGATATGAGATTCAAACGATTCGTAATCGGGACCAATAGCGGCACGAGCGGATCCGGCTCCGGCGGGTCCTGCGATTCCGGAAGAAATGCGGCAGGTCTGTCCTCCGTAGTAGTCACCGATTGCACGGGTACGATCGTGGTCGATTCTCCCCAAAGCCAAACAGGCGGCGGCGGTTTCGGGGGAGCTACGGAAAGCGCAAGCCCAGCTCTTTTCGAATGGTATATTTACGGAGCCAGCGGCGACCAGAACGATCATTCTTTGACTCCGAAAGATAAGTCTTATTTAATCAAAGGTTCCGACGGAACTTCTTACTTTGCCCTCACTATGACGGGCTATTACGCAAGCGTAGGCGGGACCAGCGGCTATCCTAGATTCCAATGGAGAACCGTTCCGTGATAGGGAAGAACCCGGATTCTTCTCTTTTTAAAATCCAGAATCTTCTCTTATTTCTCTCCTTATGCGCGACGGGTCTTCCAGTATTCGCGCAAGGGGATCTGACCCCGGAAACGAATAAGGAAGAAAAACAGGACCAGGATAAAAGTAAAACTTCTTCCGATCCTAATAAAGACCAATCAAACGGTGCAAACGATAAAGGATCGATCATTACCGTTACAGGAACCAGAAGGAAAGGTTTCCTCAAAGATTCCACGATCACCACGGAAGTCATCACGCGCAAAGACATCGACGCTATGGGCGCTAGGGACATTTCCCAAACCCTGGGTAACGTTCCCGGTATAGAAGTGCGTCCCGCCCAAGCGGGAGAAAGAGGATCCACCGTTCGTCTCCAAGGTCTTTCCGGACAAAACGTACTGATTCTAGTTGATGGACAAAGAACCACAGGACGATTCAGCGGATCGATAGACCTGACCCGTTTCAAAGCCGAAGACATAGAAAGAATCGAGATCGTCAAAGGCGCCTCTTCCGCTCTATACGGTTCCGACGCGATCGCCGGTGTCATCAATATCATTACCAAGGAACAGAAGGACCCTTATTCTGCGAACTTCAGAACTTTTGCAGGAGGAGGAAATCCTCTTTATTACGGAACAGGCTTGGAATTCCGTAACTATGCCTCGGTGGGAGTTCGCAAAGGAATCGTATCAACGAATTTCACGGCAGGTTGGCATAGAGGAGACGGCTACGACCTGACTCCTGACGCCACCTTGGGACCGAAGAACGGAAGAATAGAAAGTCTTTCTCCGAACTATTCCCCTTTTCCTACGAATATGCCTTTAGCGGCCCGAGTATATATCACTCGAAGAAATCTTCCTTACACCCCTCCTTTGGAATCCACTTCGGGTAGCGCATTCGAGGATTTAAACGTATCCAATAAGACCACCTTCGACATCTCCGAAACCTTCAAATTAGGATTCCAATTCTATTATAGATATCTAAATCAAAACGCGGTGGATGCATCTCCTCCCAATACTGTGTATGATAGAAGCAATAAGACCCACGACTTCATGGGCGCTATCAACGCGGACTGGGAACTTACCAAGAATTTAAACTTAAACCTGAACGCCAACTACGCCAGATTCTACGACACTTACACTTTGGATCAAAGAAAGTCGGACGCTTTGGACAAAAGAGAAAAGTTGGACAATGCGGTCACTGAATTCCGCTCCAGATTGGATCATAAAATCTCCGAAGGACATGTGATCTCCTACGGTGCGGAGACTCTCATCGATCAATTTTCCTCGGCCAGGATCGCTCCGGATTGTAGAAGAAACTTCCCGAATATCTGCGTCGAAGACCTATTGGGCTTCACCGACACCTACCAGGTGAAAAACGGATACGCGGAAAGGCAAAGAAACGCGTTCTATGTTCAAGACGAGTGGAGAATTTCCAACGCTCCCAGAATCCAGATCGTTCCGGGAATCCGCTCCGACCACGACTCCATCTACGGTGGTCAGACGCTTCCAAAATTGGCCGTGCGATACGACATTACCGACAAGTTCAGGATTCGGGCAGCAAACGGCCTAGGATACAGAGCCCCCAGCTTCCAGGATTTATATTATAATTTCCTAAACCCAGGAGTCGGTTATCGTGTAGCCGGAAATCCGAATCTAAAACCGGAACTTTCCAGGAGCTATAATCTAGGAGGAGAATGGGAGCCGAACAAATATTTCTGGTTCAGTTTCAACTTCTTCTATAATAATGTGGATAACCTGATCGGTTTCAGAACGAATCCGAATAGGGACGCCTCCGGGCTTCTGGTATATAATACCTCCAACTACCAGAAAGCATTAACCAAAGGTTTCGAGTCCTCCGTTACGGTCCGGGTCCATCAAAACGTTTCCTTGGGAGGAGGATACACCTACACGGACACCCGGGACGAGCTGACGAATCTTCCCTTAGAAGGAAGAGGATATCATAGATGGAACGCAAATATTCGCGTAGACCATAAGAGTGGGTTTAGTCTCTCCGTTTTCGCCGTGATCTTCGGAAAACAACCCTACTACTGCATTAAGAATCCTTTATGGTGTGACCCGCAGCTGCCTACGGAATATTCGGCGATCTCGGGAATGTTGCAGGCAAATGCAACAAATACCATACAGCAATTATTCTCTTCGATTCCTCAAGGAATACAGGACTATTGCACGGAAAGAAACCTATCCTATTGCACTACAGCGACAACTTACGGAATCCGTATGGTAAATCCGCACACGAATTTAAACGTAAGAATCTCTCAGAAGATTTTGGGCACTTTCGAATTCTTCGCGGGAGTGGACAACATTCTGGATGCATTCGATCTCACTTATAATCCGCAAAAACCTAGGTTCTATTACGTAGGAATCGACGGTAAATTCAGCGCGGGGGAATCGCCTTCTGAACGATAGCGGAAATCTTTTAAAATTCGGAGAAAAAATATTATGAGATTCTTATTTAGTTTCTTTATCGCTTCGGCTCTTTTCTTTTCTTCTTTGTCTGCGGAAGAGAAAAGCCTAAGAATCGTAACCCTGAACGGTACGGTGACGGAAATCGTCTTTGCGCTCGGCAAAGGGAAATCGGTCGTAGGGAACGACACGTCTTCCTTATATCCGCCAGAAGCGTTCGCTCTTCCTAAAGTGGGCTACCAAAGAGCCCTATCCGCCGAAGGAATCCTTTCCTTAAAGCCGAATCTGATTTTAGGATTAGAATATGCCGGTCCCCCAGAAGTGATTGAACAGCTAAAAGCCGCCGGACAAAAGATCATCATTTATCCCGGACTCCCCGGATTGGAGCCTGCATTGAATAATATTCTTGCGATAGGTAAGGAAATCGGCGCGGAGCCGGAAGCGAAAAAAATCGTGCAGGAGATGCGCAAGAAAGCGAATAAGATCACGGAGAAAGTCTCCAAACTTAAATCCAAACCAAAAGTATTATTTATTTATCATAGAGGCACGAGTCTAGCCCAGGTCTCCGGCACGGATACCCCTGCGGACGAAATGATCAAGCTTTCGGGAGGAGTGAATGCGGTCTCGGGATTCAAAGGATTCAAACCCATAACTCCGGAAGGAGTGATTTCCGCACAACCCGATGTGATCCTGATTCCTTCCAGAGGATTGGAAGGAATGGGAGGAAAAGAAGGAGTTCTGGCACTACCTGGAGTGAAGGAAACCCCCGCGGGTAAGAATTTGAGAATCGCCTCCGTGGACGATTTGGTTCTCCTAGGGTTCGGCCCTAGACTTGCCCAAGGAATGGAGGAACTATTTTCCCAATTACATCCTACGACAGCCGGAGCCAAGAAACCTTGATCACTTCCTTCGAACCTAGTTCGATTCTTTCGAAGGAATCCAAATCGGGAAAACGACCCGAAGACTCCTCGAAAAGAAAGAGAGGGAGAAAGATACCACCTTCTCTAGTATTTCTATTCTTATCGATCGGCCTAATCGGAATCGGATTCCTATCCTTGAAATTCGGATCCGTTTCCATTTCTTTTGAAGAAATCGCAAGGCTTCTATTCCTAGACAAGAGCTCTCTTTCCGAGTCGGAACTTCCTCATTCTCTCTTGGTATGGGATTTGCGTTTGCCTAGATTCTTACTCTCTTTGGCAGTAGGAGCTTGTCTCGCGTCCGCAGGTGTATGTATCCAAGGTTTATTTCGCAATCCTTTAGTTGAACCGGGATTTATAGGAGTGGGACCGGGCGCGGCACTCGCCGCTTCCGCATGGATCGTCTACTCCGAGTCGTTATTCTCCTTTTTACCTAAGGAAATGACTGGTCAGGGAAGTTTCTTCCTACAAATATTCGCTTTCGGCGGAGCCTTAATAGTTTCTTTCCTTTTACATCTCATTTCCCGAAAAGAAGGAGGAGGATTCTCTCTAGTACTCGTGCTTACCGGGATCGCGGTAAATGCGACCGTGATTTCCCTCTTGGGCTTTCTTTCCTATGCGGCCGACGATAACCAACTTCGCAATCTAACGTTTTGGAGTCTGGGTAGCATGGCAGGTGCCACCTGGCATAAGGTGACTCTTCTCGCCTTAGTTCTGGGATTCGTAAGTCTGTTCTTCCCCGTTTTGAGCAGAGGACTCGACGCATTAGCCTTGGGAGAAGCGGACGCTTTTCATACCGGCTTTAAGGTGAAGAAGATACGAAATCTTACGATACTTCTCTCCAGTCTTTTGGTGGGAATTAGCATATCATTAACCGGTAATATAGGCTTCGTAGGTTTGATCGTTCCTCATATTCTCCGCATGCTTTTGGGGCCGGGTCATAGAGTCCTACTACCGGCGTCGCTACTCGGAGGAGGATTGCTAGTGGCGATCGCGGATCTGACGGCAAGAACCATCGTGTTTCCCTCCGAACTTCCGATAGGAATCATCGCCTGCGGCCTAGGCGGGACATTCTTCCTGGTATTGATCCTAAGATCGAAGCGTAAGGAAGGACAATTCAGATGAGTATCGTACTCTCTCATGTTTTCGTAAGGAGAGGAAGCAGAAATCTTCTTACCGATGTGAATCTATCCTTGGATCCGGGAGAAGTACTGGTGCTACTCGGTCCCAACGGAGCCGGGAAATCCACTTTACTGAAAATTCTCTCCGGAGAAATACGGCCCGATGTGGGTACGGTTCTCTTAGACGGTATCCCGATCTCCGAATACGATACGGAAGATTTGGCGCTGAAACGCTCGGTGCTATCCCAGGAGTCCGAGATCCATTTTCCGTTTCTGGCCGATGAAATCGTTCGTATGGGAAGGTCCTCTTCCAAATTGAGACTCGAAAGGAATCACGAAGATGAAATCGTAGATCGTGCATTCAAAAAAGTGAATTTAGGAGAGAGGGAGCGATACCAGATCTTTTCCAATCTTTCGGGCGGAGAAAAGCAGCGATGCCAGATGGCAAGAGTTCTAGTCCAGGACGAGGCCCCGCCGGTCCGGGAAAGCTATGTGTTACTGGACGAGCCGGGCGCCTCCCTGGATCCGAACCGGATTCATAAACTTTTGGATCTAGCTAGAGAGTTGAGCCGGCAGGGACGAGGAGTACTTTGTATTCTCCACGATCTAAACCTGGCGATGAGATACGCGGATCGGATCGTAGTCCTGAAAGGAGGAGAGGTGATTGCGGAAGGCAATCCTCAATCCGTCTTAGAAGAGGACTTCGTCTTTCAACATTTCGAACTCCGGACCAAAAAAGTATCTTTCCCCGAAGGGGGATTCTACCTCATTCCGCTGGGGTCCGCGGAAGAAGCATTAAAAAAGATTGAATTATAAACAAATGAAATAGGAGCAAAATCATGTCCATTGCAGAATCTTTAGAAGTAGAAAGCGTCCTAAAAGACTGGAAGCATTTAAGGGAAACCCAGCCTAGATTAAGAATCCGCGATATCGCGACGAAATTGCAATTATCGGAGGCGGGACTACTCGCTGCAGCCTACGTGGTAAAGGCGGGAGGATTTCCCCAAGTAAGAGCCCTAAAAGAAACCTGGGGAGAATTATTCTCCAAACTGGGAGAATTAGGACACGTGATGGTACTGACCCGCAACGAGGCCTGCGTACACGAGAGAAAAGGTAAATTCGAAGAAGTCAGTTCCGGCCCGGGACATATCCTAGTAGTCGGTCCGGATATCGATCTGAGACTCTTTCCAGGCGGTTGGAAGTTTGGATTCTCGGTGGAGGAAAACAAAGGGGATTCCGTCCAACGCTCCTTTCAATTTTTCGACGGAAACGGAGACGCGGTCCATAAGATATTTCTAACGGACAAATCCGATGTTTCCGCATGGGAAAATCTGAGAACCGAATTCGAAAAGGAAGGGCCAGATTATTCCCCCCTATTCCAGATTAAGGAGAAAAAAGAAAAACCTGCGACCTCCGCATCCGGCAGGATTTCCGACAAATCCAAACAGGAATTTCTGACAGAATGGGGGAATCTGGAGGATACTCACGATTTTTTCGGATTATTAAAGAAGCATAATGTTTCCAGAATTCAATCCATGGGACTTGCGGAGGGAAAATTCACCCGCAAACTGGAAAATCGTTTGGTGCTCAGAATGTTAGAAAGAGCCTCCCTGGATAGAATCCCTATCATGGTCTTCGTAGGAAACCCGGGAGCCATCCAGATCCATACGGGAGAAGTCACTAATATCAAGGTATTGGAAACTTGGTGGAATGTGCTCGATCCGGAATTCAATCTGCACTTAAAATCCGACCTGATCGCCGAGACTTGGATCGTGGACAAACCCTCCAAAGACGGAGTCATCCACTCCATCGAAGTCTACGACGAAGCGGGAGAAATGATCGTCCAATTTTTCGGGAAAAGAAAACCGGGACAGCCGGAAAGAACCGATTGGGCAGGTCTTTTGAACGCGATTACAAACGACTAAACGAAACCTCCTCCCTTTCCGATATCCTTCGGAAAGGGAGATCCTAATCCTAATCCTTCCTCATTTTCCGCGATCGCCTATCGACGGATCGCATTCTTCTCTTAAACGCTACGATGAGTGTCTATATAGAAATCGGCCGAGATTCTTCCCGAACCGTATAAAGAAAAATGCAATAAGAGAAGTAGAATCATCGAAGCGTAAGGCAAATTAGATCCCGGCGCCACGAAACCTTCTTTGGAATGGATGAAAATCACCGCTCCTATGAGGACAGGCAATTGCAACATAGCCGAGAACCTAGTCAATAGTCCGACCATGAGAAGAATTCCTCCGCATATATGCGCGACCACGATGTAATGAGCGAGCAACGTGGAAGCGTAAGGCGCATTATTCCATTCCATCAATCGGATCAGGGCGTCCGTATCCGCAAGAAACTGCAATCCTTTGTATAGCAGCACTCCTCCCAAATACACACGCACCATATCGATCCACCAATCTTTATGCGTTTGCAACCAATCATGCCATCTTTCCATAAGGACCTCCGTCCGACAGTTGGTATTCTATCCATGTTTAATAGAAATGCAAGATCGGAGCGTAAAAAGATCAGCACTTAATCGAACAAACGTTTATTAATAAGGAAGAAAGTGGCGTAGAACGATTCTATTAGGAGAATAGAATCCATGGAAAGATAAACGAATGATCGGCAAATAACGAAGATATGATGAGAATCGTCCTCCCTCGCGAATCACTTACATAGAATCTTACGATTCTCCAATCTGCATTTATGGGACCTACCGGCTTTTACGTACGTGCCGTTTCCGTTCCCTTCTCCCGTGAACGTCCCATTGAAACTGGATCCATCCCGAAAGACATAACGGCCCGCTCCGGATTTTCTATCTTGGGCCCAATTGCCTTCATAACGATCTCCGTCCGAATATGCGAGAGTACCCCAACCTTCTCTCAGTTCCCCTACGAATCTTCCCGAATACACGTCCCTTGTGTCGTATACGTAAACGCCTTCTCCCGTTTTGCAATTTCCCTTCTTGCAACCCGGACCGGAACTAGCGTAAGATCTTAGATTGGGAGAAGAAGAAGGAGGATCCGGCTTTCTCTCTATCGGTTTTCCATCCGCATCTTCGTCGAAATACTCCCTTTTGGAAATATCCGGATCCTGGTCCCGATCGTCCGCTTTCTTCTTAGGTTTAAGTCTTTCGATTTCCGGATTGGACTTGGGCTTAGGTTTCGAACAATCCAAAACGAATGCGGAAAAAGATATTATAAAAATGAGAAGAATGAGTCGGGAAAGTAAAGAGTGCGCTCTGTGTGAGCTCGATAGTATGATCTTGGAAAAGAAGCTACGAAACCGGTCTTTCATCCTGACTCCTTGTATTTCTAAAGAGAAGGAACAAGATAGGATGTCAATTCCAATTAACTCGGGACAATGGGCTGCGACTTAACCCTTATCCCGAATTTTTGAAGGAGTCGCTCCTTAAGCCTTTTCCAAGACCAGAAGAGTGATTTCGGAAGGAGCTCCAATCCGTAAAGGCGGTCCCCAATATCCTGTCCCCCGACTCACATACAACTGGGTCCCTTCCCATTCGCTTAAGCCCGCTACGAATTTCTGGAACAAATAGATGAATACGTTCCCCGGGAAATATTGGCCTCCATGAGTGTGGCCGGAAAGCTGTAAATGAAACCCCGCCTTGGCCGCCTCGAAAACGGAATTGGGCTGGTGAGCGAGTAACATCTTGTAATGCGCCTCCTCCGTCCCGATCGCCGCTTGATGAGGATCCGTCCTATGCCCTGGAATCACCGTATGCGCCTTATAATCCGTGACCCCCGCTACGGCGAGAACCGCACCGTTGTGACGGATGAGAGAATTCTGATTTAAAAGAACGTTCAGCCCCAAAGCCTCCAATTCTCGGATCCAGGCCAAGGCTCCGGAATAATATTCGTGATTTCCCGTTACGAAGAATGTTCCGTACTGAGAATTCAATTTTCCTAATGGACTCACGTGATCTCGGAGCATATTCACGGTTCCGTCCACTAAGTCTCCCGTAATCGCCACTAGATGGGGCTCGAGAGCATTGGTCCGGCCCACCACTTCTTCCAGGAAGCCCCCCTTTATGGTGGGTCCTATATGGATATCGGAAAGTTGGGCGATCTTAAAGCCGTGTAACCCTTCTGGCAGATCCTTGACCTTGATCCTCACATGTTTAACGGAAGGAGTCTTTTTTGCCTGGTAAACTCCGAATGCCGTCAGACCTCCTGCAATTCCGAGTAACGCAAAAGAGGAGAATCTGGAAAAGAAATCCTTACGGGAAAATTCCTCCCTTACCGGTCCGACGCTTGCCAGATCCCCGGATGGAGCCTGTTGAAACCTATCCGAAACATACAGGCTTCCTTTCCAAACCAAATGCCCGATATCCCGGACCAAAACGAAGGAAACTAAAATGGTAGCGAATCCTAGAGTGATAAAGGCGGCGTAGGACCAAAATTTTTGCCAAGGAGTCTCTCGTAGAAAAAGACTCAATAAATAAGCTCCGGGGGTGAGAAGAACCAGGACGGAGACTCCGATTCCGAGTAAAATCCATTCTCCCTGGCTGAGCTGAAAGGGAGCAGTCAGGCGACTCGCCGCATACCAATATCCGGAAAAAAGAACCAGAGTGAAAACACCCAGAAAAATATAAAACCTTTGCAAATCGAATTCCATCCTCGATTGTTCTAATTATCCGACCGAAAAAATAGCGAGTAGTTCCGGGAAAAAGGGAACTTCTTTTCTGGATTCGGAGTTTTTGTACCGAGAAGAAACGACAATCCGTTGACTTCGATCCCATTCCGTGAGAGTCTTGCCCCATCTATGTCCAACGCAGAAGCGGAAGCTAGCAAATACAGAAGCTTATTGAACACCAGTACGATCCTAAACGCAAATTTGGATCTCTACCAACTTCTGCCCTTGATTATGCTGTATTCGAAAGATCTACTGGAGGCGGAGGCAAGTTCCCTTTTCTTACTGGAAGAAAAGGACGGATTCCTCTACTGCGAGGTGGCTCTGGGAGAAAAGGGCGAAATCATCCAGAAATACGCAAGGCTGGAACCCGGACAGGGAATCGCAGGCTGGGTAGCCCGCGAGAAAAAATCCATCGTATTAGAGGACGCTTACACGGACCCTCGTTTCAATCCCGCACTGGATCAAAAAACCGGATTCAGAACACGTTCCCTCGCCTGCGTTCCTTTATTCATCCAGGACAAAGTGATCGGAACTCTGGAAATTCTGAACAAATCCCAGAATCGTAGCTTTGATCATTCGGATGTGGAAGTGCTTTCTTCCCTTTCTGAGATTGCTGCTATCGCGATCAAGAACGCCCAAACCCACGAAGCCCTAAAAAAAAGGGTGTTGGAACTCCGACTACTGTACGAATTCGAGAAACTCACCGTAGCGGAAAAGAGTATCCATGAATTGGGCAACTGGCTTTTGGATAAGGTGTTGGAGTTCTTAGAAGCTAAGGCAGGCACGATCTATCTCTCGGATCCCACCATGGAAGTTCTCAGGGTACTAGCGGCCCGAGGAATTCCGGAAGAGGCCATTCATAATATACAGGTTCCGTTCGGAGAAGGCGTTTCCGGCTGGGTTGCCAAAGAAAAACAAAGTCTTCTCATCCAAAATCTGGACGACGATCCCAGATATGATAAAAGCGCTAAATACAAATTCGAGGCCAACTCTCTCATTTCCGCCCCTCTCCTTTACCGAGGCGAGCTATTGGGAGTGATCAGCGTAAACAATAAATATTCCGGCTTCGCATTCACTCATGCAGATCTAGAAATGCTAGGGGCCATCGCAAATCGCCTGAGCGTCACTATCAAGAATGCGAATCTATTCCACAAGGTCATGGATAACGATCGGGAACTGAAGCGAGCAAGAGAAGTGATGCACAAGATTCTTCCTTCCAGCCTTCCTTATATTCCGGGTCTGGAATTCGGAGTGCAACATCTCCCTTTCGACAATGTGGGAGGTGACTTTTATAATGTCATCAAATTGGACGAAAATCGGACCGCGGTTCTAATTGCCGACGTATCCGGACACGGTCTATCCGCTTCCGTGGTGGCCGCCGTGATTCATACGGTCATGGAGACCTTCGAACACGACACTCTCACGAGCCCTTCCAAATTCTTTACGGCTCTCAATTACGCACTCTATAACAAACTCGCCGGAAATTTTCTAACGGCGTTCTACGGAGTGATCCACACCGGAACCAATACATTATCTTATTCTAATGCAGGGCATAACCCTCCTATTCTTTATCGAAAATCGGAAGGGACCTCTCTGCATTTGGAAACGAAAGGAAAATTAGTGGGCGTTATCCCGGATCTATTCTTCGAAGAATACGTGACGGCGTTCCAACCGCAGGATAGACTCGTGCTTTATACGGACGGACTCACGGAGCATTCTAACGAGGATAGAACGAGAAGATACAGCGAGGACTTACTGACTCTCGCCGTCCGCTCCCAATCCCAATCACCCGTTTCGGAAGCTGCTGCGGGGCTAATCAAAGAATGTAGGACCTATTGCCATAGATCCGAATTCGAAGACGATGTGACGCTTCTACTCGTGGACAGAACCTAGTTCTCAGAGGCGAGAGGTGACCCAAATTCGGCGCAAGCCGGCGAATCAGATTTTGGAAAACCGAGTGATCGCTTCCGGAAGAATTCCGAATACCTGATCCATGGCTGCGAGTCTCCAATCTTCCCGGCTGGGATAGAACATTTCCTTGAACTCTTCGCGAACTCGAGCGGAAGAAGATTCGGATTTGGCTCCTTGGAAGCGGATACGATTTTCGCTGATCATGAGAAAGCTCCCTTTTAAGCCTCCCCTTAGATTCAAATTTCCGAATGTCCCCAACTCCACCGTTATGGGAAAGAACTCCTTGCCTTCTTCGAATAACTTTCCGAAAAAATCAGTGAAGTCCCCGGAGGTGCGATAAAAATCCTCCTCTCCTTCGTTCAAGAGTAGGCCGAAATCTCCGAATACCTTTCTGAGATTCTTATCCTCTTTAGAGCCGGGAGCCGCATTCTGCATTAGGCTCAAACCGTTTCGAGCGCCGTATCCGGTATGGAAATCCAATATCAGGATTTGGTCGTAGGATTTCAGGGTCTTACGGAAGAATTTTCTAAGCCTTCGTACTACGGGTTCGGGCTTTCTGCCTCCGTAATAGATTCCCTTAGGAAATTCGTATTGTCCGTTTACCGCCGCGTCCAGAACGTATTTCGCTCCGAAACGGGCGACGACACCGATGAACCGGATCACGAAAAATACGTATTCCCAGAAATAATTCGTAAAAGGGACTCCGGGATTCAAAAAGGATTCTATTTTACGATAGCGCTTATTCTTGAATTTCTTATGAAGCTTCTCCCTTTTAAGAGCGAAGTTCCGGTTCAGGTCCACATTTCTTTCGTTCACCCGTAGTAGATTCTTAAAACCGTATGCGTTGATTCCGTGCAAAAGGATGAAATCCACATTCTGAGGAGCCTTATACGGCCCCTTATCGTCCAGTAGGAACTCTTCCAACCATCTTCTTTGGAATGCGGAACCCGCAAATCCTTCTATGCCGTGGATTCCGGAACTCATCACGACAGCTTTCCTAGCCGGCTTCTTCTTATGTCCGAACAGAAAAGCGTCGATCTCTCCTCCGCCCTTAGGAACTTCTATGACCTCGTGTCGGAAACGGCGGAATTTTCCCTTGATTTGTCTTTTATAAGAAACGAAGGCCTTGCGGCAGGCCTCGTAGGTTTCCAGATAATATAGTAGAACGTCCACAATTAAGACCTATTTCCGATCCGATTCTGTAGTCCAAAGAATTTTCTTTCATCCTGATTACGATTTCGTGAATGTTAGAAGAAGACCTCTTTAATCCGGCCTTACGATCCGCCAAAAACGCCGGAATCGGCCTGTAATCCGAGAGAATATCGATCCCCAAAATCGGATCTCTCCCATCGAAAGCAAAAACAAAGGGATCAGCGACAAGAATATCCGATTAAAACCTGGAACGTCGGCAGAATCGCATCCGAAATCACGAGCGCGTCTATCCGAATCGGATAGTAAATTAACATTTCATAATATAATTAAGCCTTTTCTTTCAGACTTATCCCTTCCGGGATAAACCGAT
This sequence comes from Leptospira wolffii serovar Khorat str. Khorat-H2, assembly GCF_000306115.2. Taxonomy (NCBI): domain Bacteria; kingdom Pseudomonadati; phylum Spirochaetota; class Leptospiria; order Leptospirales; family Leptospiraceae; genus Leptospira; species Leptospira wolffii. The sequence continues at coordinate 308,741 of NZ_AKWX02000023.1, read as the reverse complement.
GGAGCCCGTTCTTATAATCCTAAGTATATATACCGCTTATTCCTTTATAAATCGCTCGTTATATTACATGCATTTTTTTTAAAATAATTTTTATCCGAATCTGAAAGATGTGATACCTCTCATCGGTCTAACCTAGTACCTTAAGGAGGTATGAACATGGATACAGTGACCATCTTCGCATTAGCGCTTTTGGCTGTTCCTGTGTTTGCCCGGTTTGCCCGAGTATCAAAGGATGCGATGAACCGCTATCACCTGATCGGATTGGGAGGTCTTTTCCTAATTCTTGGTGAAGCCACGAAGATCACGGCCGTCAAGGTAACCCCTATCGCCGCCGTTCTTCCTATGATAGACATCGCAACCGCGATCCTAGCTTACGCGGGGGTACTTTTCGGGGTAGTATGGCTATCGCTCTACTACGTCAAACACCCGAACGAAATCTAAAAGGATCCTCCTAAACGAAAAAAGGAATGGAAGGCGGGACATTGTCCCGCCTTTTTTAGTTTCAAAACAATCCCACCCGTTTTATCCATGTAATCGTGGATTTGGAAATCAAAAGACCCGAAGGAAAACACTCCATCGTATACGTTGCGGATCCGATTTGCGCCTGGTGCTACGGCTTCGCCCCTATCTTCTCTAAGATTCGAGAAAAATACTCGGATCGGATCGAATTCACTCTAGTATTAGGGGGGCTTCGATTCGGACCGGAAGCGGAACCGTTTACGGAAGAATTTGCGGAAAAGCAAAAATACCATTGGAAGGACGTGGAAAGAGTCTCCGGAAGAAGTTTCGATTATGAGATTCTAAAAAATAAAAATCTAGTCTACGATTCCGAGCCCGGAGCAAGAGCGATTATCACGGCCCAAAGATTGGATCCGAATCTTTCCTTCGAATATATGGACCGACTTTCCGAAATGTTCCACGCCCAAGGAAAAGACCCCAACGAACCCGAAATCCATTTGGAAATCGCGGAGCAATTGTCCCTTAACCCGAAAGATTTCCGAGAGCTCTACGAAAGAGAAGAGACCAGATTGGAAGTTAGAAACGATTTCAACTACGGCTATATCCTAGGCGTTACCGCTTTCCCTTGCTTAGTCTTCTCCGATGGAATCGATCGGGGAATCCTGACCAGAGGCTATCTTCCTTTTGCGGAAGTCGACGAGATACTCTCCGACTATTTTAGATCCATAGGAAGAATGTGATCTCCGCTTAAGATCCCCTACTTCGGAGGCTGAGATGTGAATCTGTCTACGACCAACTGGACGTCCTTTTCGACTCCGATCTGCAATATCGCAAGAATATAATATTTCGCGCTCGCCTTATTCGCTTGGCCGGAAACCAAAAGCTTTAGCAAGGCCTGACTCGCCATAGCCGATCTCATAATCGCGAAATATTTGCATAGAATCTCATCGATTTGAGAGTCCTTGTTTAGCAGTAAAATACTCTCGGATACGTTCTCGTCGTTGTACTGACGTTTAAACCGATAGTTAAATTCACGAACAAAGTTCCTTCTTTTCTCCGCATTCTTGGAATTCAAACTCAATAGTTCCAGGATGGGTTTCGATTTCCCCACGGCAATGACCGTACCGGTATATAACTCTTCCGAATGTGAGGCAACCTTACGAGAAAGAAGAATGGAGACCAGGGCATTCGCTCCTGCCTCCGAGCGAATCGATTCGAAATATCTGCAAATCGCGGAATCTATATCCTCATTTCGACCCAAGAATCGGATCAGATACGAATCATATCGAGGATCGATCTTCTTAGACTTCTTACCGGTTTCTGCGAGTCGAATCACGGCAAGACCGACAATCTCCTGATCTTCCGAAAACCTTTCGATAACCTTCACGGTTAGTTCAGGGGGCCAATTATGAACCGGTAATTTTAGTAACGCGATGATTGTTTCTTTATCGCCCGATTCCAGCGCTTCTTCGACCGTTTTCTTGGGTATGGAATTTTGCTCGATTCTCGTCCGATCCACGTTACCATTCACATCGAAAGAACTTCGAATGAGAAGGTCTCCGGTAAAGAAGAAAGGAGTAAGTGCGGTGACTATCGGAAGGAAGGCCATTCTGGTAACGTAGCCGTTTTCCGGATGGGGAGTCCAAAGAACCTGAATCGTATCCCTATACGCATCCGGAATCCGAATGATCGGGTGAACGATAAAAAGATCCAATATGCCGGCGACTAATCCAAGAGGAATGTAAATCGGAGCCGCAAGGATCCTAGGTCCGGTGTCTTCCGGAATTAGATGTTCCTCCACCTTTACTACGAGCGGAGTATTCTTGCGATTGAATATAGCGCAATTGGAAAATAGGATAAAAACGAGAACTAAGCAAAATACGAGTCGGATCCGATCTTTCATGATATTTCTCAAAAGTCGATCCCGCTTCTGCCCAGGAAATCTACGAGAAAGAAAATAGGCGTTATCGCTAACTTAGGAAAGAATACCACGGTTTGAAACACTACCCCACCCGAAGGATCCTTCCAAATTACCTTGTAAGTATCTTCGACGGCGTCGGGAATCACGGAAATCGGATGGACCACCAATGCGTCCAAAACTAGGGAAACAAGTCCGACGGGAATAAACAAAGGAGCGAGAGCAATTTGAGCGGGAGCTGACTTAGGATCCACCTTTTCGTCCAAGTAATTGGTGATCGTTCGATTTTTCTTTTGCAAGATTGCGCAGTCGGCCAAGATAAAAAAAGACAAGCAAAGAGCGACGAATATTCTAACCTTCATATATACCTGAGAAGGCAAGATACTAAGCCGGCTTCATTGCTTGTCGAGCAATTTCCGCTACATATACTTCGCTTCCACTCTATCGCACTACGATTAGTTTCGTTTCCTCCTCCAAAAACGCATCTGCCGCTTCCGACCAGGAAGCCTTTTTTGTGGTGACTTTAGAAGGATCGAAACCCTCCTCTTCCACTAGTTTCAGAATTTCAGGAATCCATTCTCTCGATCGAACTCTTCCTAATTGGATCTTCGCACCGTTATTATAGAGTTCCAAATAAGGAATGGGAACGTTATTGGTCCAAAAAATGGAGGCGGAACTAAAATCGCCTTCTATCCCTAGGGAACGTAATCCACAATCCCAACCTTCCGGAGTTCCGCTAGCGTCCGCAACTATATCATATTTTCCGAAAGCCTTAGGATAAGAGGAAACCTCTTCCGTTTTTACTCCGTAGGATTCGGCAATCTCCAAACGCTTTCTATCCGTATCCAGATAAGTCACCTCAGCGGCGCCCATATGCCGTGCCAAAGCCGCAGTATACAATCCTATGCTGGAGGCAAAACCGCCGATTACCAAAACGCTCCGATTCCGATTCTCCCGTAAATGGATCCCCGCTAATTTCCAAGCCTCTACGATATTATCGCTGATACTTGCGATCGCCGCCGGATCCGTGCTGTTGGAAAAAGGGATGAGCATCTCGGACGCGTAAGGCACTAAGATAGAATCGGATAAGGCTCCTCCGAATTCCTTCGCTCCTCTTCCCATCCCATACGCGCTCGTATGAGGAACGGTCGAGCAACTCTTAGTCAGCCCCGCTTCGCAATGAGGACAATGTCCGCAGGAAATCTGGAAAGGAACCGCGACTCTCTGTCCTTTTCGGAACTTGGAAGACAATTCTTCGCTCGTTTCCAGGATCTCTCCTACGAATTCATGGCCCACAGGAAAAGGGGGACGAAACAAAGTCTGACCCCTGAGTATAGGCAGATCCAAATCGCACCGAGCCACCGCCAAGGGTCTGACGAGCGCCTGATTCTTATCGGTGATTTTCGGTTCGGGAACTTCTACCCATTCCAAGCGATTTCTCTTCAAAAACTGCAATTGTTGCATAATAGAATCGAATAGACCGCATGGTCTATCGCCTCGAAACCAGACTGATTTAGAATAGACCGGATAGTCTATTCTTTTATTTTTGGCCTATGAAAAAAAAATCCGCAGAATTACCGAAAGACGGACCTTATAAAAGATTATCCGATACTGCGGTGCGCTTGATTTACGAGCAGGGCTATTCGGGAACTTCCGTAAATCAAGTGATAGAAGAATCGGAGTCCCATAAGGCCAGCTTTTACAGATATTTTCAAACCAAGGACGATCTGGGAAAAGAATATCTAGAAAGACAGGGCAAGGACTTTCAAAACGGTTGGGAAAGACTGATGGAGAAATCGGAATCTCCACAAGAGTTTATCCACCGATGGATGGCGCTTCTGAAAAAGCAGGTCAAGACGGGAAGATATTTCGGATGCCCCTTGGCTAGATTCATGGGCAGTCTGGACCAACCGGACGAGGACTGGGCGGATCGGAGTGCGAACGTATTAGAATCCTGGATCTTCTGTTTAGAGACTTATTTCGATCGAAACAAATCGGAACATATCTTGCCGGAAGATTTTCCAAGCAGGAAAAAAGCGGAATTGATCATGAAATTATTCCAAGGCAATTCGCAATTGTATATGATGACCCATAATCCTAAATACTTCGACGATATGCAGGAAGAAATGTTGTCTACGATAGGGAATATTTGAATCCTATCGTAGCTCGGTTCGTTTCAGAGTTTTTCGCACCTTTTTACCGTTTAGTCTGACGATTTTTCCGGGGGCGCCCACAACAGTGCAATTGTTCGGGATATCGTGATCGATGACCACGGCCTCTGCACCTATCTTCACATTGTTTCCTACATAAACGGGACCGAGAATCGTGGCTCTTGCGCCGATCAGTACGTTATTTCCGATCGTAGGATGTCTCTTGCCTTGTACGTTTCCGGTTCCACCCAAAGTGACTCCGTGAAATAGCACACAATCGTCGCCTATCTCGGCAGTGCCCCCGATTACGATTCCCATACCGTGATCTATAAAGAGCCCTTTGCCTATCTTGGCTCCCGGATGGATTTCGATGCCCGTAATGAACCGGGAAAATTGGGAAACAAATCTCGCCAAAAACTTTAGATTTATATTATATAAAGGATGTGCGACGACTTTGTGCAAAAATATGGCATGGAGCCCCGGGTAAAGAATGAACTCCAATCCCCGTGCAGCGGGGTCGTTCTTTCGTATCGCTTTAATTTCTTCTAGCATTCTTCGCGAATCGGATTTATACTTTCTTGTTCTTTTTTTCTTCGGAATCGGATTTGGAAACGTAGTTGGCTAAAGCCAGAATCGCACCACCCCAAAAGGCGGGCCAAAATCCGGGAACGTAGATCTTACCAGGAAAGATATCTCCGATCCATAAAAGAACCCAAGCGTTTACCACCAATCCGGCTAATCCCAAGGTTATGATATAGAATAGATATCCGATGCCTAAGGTAGCGATCACCAAGAACACGCGAAGTATGAAATTCAGAATCCCGAAGAATATGACAATGACGAATGCGTCCCAAAGACTCGCGCTCACCCTGAACTCGGAATCGATCAGAGGAAATACGAAAATCACTACGAGGGATTGGAGTAGAACGGAAATTAAAAACCTAAGCATAAGCAATCCTTAAACTGTTGCGTCTAAGAATTGCCCTAAATAAGGAGGAAGACCGCCGGGAGGGACCACCACAGTTTGCGGTTGTACCACGGCATTATCGGCTACCGCCGCGATCTCTCTCGGTTGCTCTCCCGTCATAGCGGGAGCGCTGGAATCGGAATATAGGATCTGTCTAGATCCGACAGCCATGTAGGGCATAGACTACAACCTTAGTGATAGGTTCTGTAGATTGGACGATTCCGCAAAGCAAAATACGGATTAAAAAGAACTAAGGGGACTATTCTTCCAAAGTCGAAACCAGATCGTCCACGGCCCTCACGCAATCCTCCAGACTCCTACGGGAAGTATCCAAGACCAAAGAAGGATGATCGGGAGGCTCGTAATTAGAATGGATTTCCGTAATATCCTTCAGTTCCCCCAAACGAAGCTTACGATAAAGACCGTTGGGATCCCGAGACTCGCAAACCTCCAAAGGAGTGTTCAGATATACTTCCACAAAATGACTTTCCCGTATCGTCAATCGGGCCAAGTCCCTTTCCAAACCGAAAGGAGAAATCAATGCGGCTATTACGATTACGCCTGCGTCGTTCATCATTCTTGCGACCTCGGCCACTCTTCGTGTATTTTCCGCACGATCCGCATCCGAAAAACCGAGATCGGAACAAAGGCCTTTTCTTACAGAATCTCCGTCCAGGACGTAGCTAGCTCTTCCCGTTCTCAGGAAATTTTCCTTCAAAGCGTTCGCTAGAGTGGTCTTACCTGAACCGCTCAGTCCTGTCAGCCAGACGGTCAAGGACATAGATATCTTCCGAACGGATTCGATGAGAGGAGGGCTTGATTCGCATATTGCATTTTTGAAATATTCTATCCTTCCAGGACCAACCCGCATTCCATCTTTTCCACATAGAATCCGGTTGCGATCAAGGGGTATAAGAAATAGGTAACGAGTCCCAAGGCCCAGGAAACTCCGGTTCTAGGAACGTCCTTATCTCCCGTTCCTCGAAAAAGAATCTTAACGGATCGAAAAGCCTTTTGTCCGCTTTTGGAAGAAGAGAATGAATCCAGAACCCCCAATCCGCAATTATGTGAAAGAGTGCTTCCGTTGATATGGATATAGACTTCTTTGACCTCGGATCTCATCGCAGATTCCCGTTTAGTCACTGTGCCTTCCAGTTCGAGTTCCTTGGATCTCGCTCCCGTTCCGACTAATATCGGAAATTTTGCATATTCTCGGTCTACCCTTTGTTCTTTCCCTTCCTGTCCAGTAAAGAAAGTCGCCATCAGACTCCTTGCGTTATATTCCTGCTCCTCTTCGAATTGGATCAAAATAGGAAGGTCCGCTCGTTTTTCGCCCAAGAAGGGAATTTGCACCTCCTTCTTTTCGATGCTGGAGCAATTCGAAGAAAGGAAGGTAAGAGTAATTAAGAAGAATACGATACGTATCTGCATGGGAATCATTTGTAATATCGCCTTTCCTAGAATTATCCGAAATCCGGCTTCTGTCCAGCAAAAAGCAGCCCGAGCGCTCAGGCCCTTTTCTTCCTTACATAAGTAGAAGAAGCTTCCGATCGCGAAACATGGAATGGGAAACCGAATCGGTAAAAAGATAGTCGAATTCCTAAACGGAAGGGAAATGGAAAAATGGATCCTCGCTTGCATACAGCCTTAGATAGATTGAAGAAGAATGATCCCGAAGGAGCTAAGTCTATCCTGGCTTCCTGGACGGAATCCGAGCCGGCAAACCCTAACGCATACTTCCATTACGGAATGTGCCTCTCTCAGCTAGGCGAACTCGGCCCTGCGGAGGCTCAATTGCAGGAATGTATCCGCCTGGAACCCTCCCATGTGCAGGCCTGGGTGGGACTAGGAGTTCTCTTCGCGAGAAAAAAAGACAAACCCAAGGCTGAGTTCCACTTATCCAAAGCGCTGGAGTTGGACGATACGGATACCTATGCCAGAAAAAATTTGGCCGCGGTCTATACGGGAGCCTCCAAATTCGATCAGGCACTTGCCTTACTGAAGGACATACCGGAATCCGAATTAAACGACGCCCCCACTCTCTATGCATTAGCGATTTGTTATGTTAGAACGAATCGTTTTCCGCAAGCACGGGAAATATTCTCCAAATTGGAAATCGTAGGAGTTCCGGAATCCGTTAAAAAGGAATACGTGCAGCTCAAACAACTTCTGGAAGAAAAGCAGTTCGAGCAAGGAGGGATCTGGACCTTCTTGGAAAGAAAGGAGGAATAATTCTCGGTATTCTTCCCCGATTCTCGGAATATCAGCGATCGACCCTATTGTAAACCGCCTCCCCATTATCCGGCCATACGTTAAAAAGTAGCCTGCCTACGGCATGAGTATATTCTATTTTCTGAATAGAAATCGGATTTCTCTCGTTTCGTCCGTAGAAGTATAACTTCTGCGTATGAAGAATTCCATTCCTCCCATATCGAATGTATACCGTGCCGTCGGGAAAAATTTTGGAAACTCTCCCGACTTCCGTCCATCTTCCCTTCGAGACGAGATACGATCTCTCTTCCCAAGTCCCGGAATCGAATGCCGATCTAACGGAGTCGGCAATCACGTAATCTCTCCAAAAAGGTCCCGAAATCTCGCCTATATTAAGGAGGAGTAGCCAATCGAATGTAACTTTAGAATAGCTTTTGGAAAAAATTTTAGAAGCATATTCCCGGCCTATGAATCGAATCTTCACTTGAGAAGTATAGGTCTCTATTATCGGTAATATACCTAAGCTTATTACCGATCCGATTTGATAGAGAGCCGATCCAAAACCGAAGGGATTCGGATCTTTAGTATCTATGTAAAAGAGAATAAGGTCCGTATTCGGGTCCAAACTACGATTCGACTTTTCTAAAATCCGCATTACGCGGGCATGATATCTTTCGGTAAATTCTCCGAGTAGAATTTCCGCATCCGATACATTTTCCAAAACGATATAGTCCAGAAAATCGTATCCTCCTTGAGATCGGAGATTTTCAAGGAGATCCGCTTGAAGAATTTTTTCCCTCGTCCAATTGGACCTGGAAAATAGAAAATGATTCTCTCCCGCACATAGAAGAATAACCGCGTTCTTTTTCCCGGTATGGCTTTCCTTCGGTATGGAAAGTTGGCTCTTTGTTAAAACGGAGCAGGAAAGCAGAATCGGAATTGCACAAAGAATCCAAAATGACCTATCGTTCAGAACTCGCATCTTAGCTTATCATCCTCGTACGGACAGTTTGACCCTTCTTAGTTTCCTTTCCGA
>NZ_AKWX02000022.1 GCF_000306115.2 Leptospira wolffii serovar Khorat str. Khorat-H2 | reverse complement strand
AGATTACTCAAAACATCCTTCGGTGCATATTGCTATACAACACCAGAATACTCGACTCTGTATCTGAATGAATTTGCCTTCCTCAAGAACGCGAAAGTCATCGGACTCGACGCTTTAGTTCAGAAGGAAGAGGAAGGCTCTGTGAGGATTGGAGCTAGGTTATATGGACTCCCAAAAACCTCGCGCGCGCACAACAAATCCCTACAACCTTCGATCGATAAGTTACGCTATTCGGAATCAAACGAATCATTCCATGAAGAAACGATCTTAGAATCCGGTCATGCTTTATTAAATCCACTATCAGAAATCGAAAAGGCAAAAGTAAAATTGTCTAAGGAAATGGTTGCTCATAACAAATTCTGGAATGAGAAAAGAGGCAACTATCCTCAAAGAAAACGAGAATTAAAACATCAGATGCTCGCCAGTAAAATCTGGATCTTAGCGACCGAAAGGAGCGATAAAGGCTCTCGAATCTCTGTTTCCGAAATATGTTCTTCATTACGCATACGAAAGGTAACAGCAAACCACATCCTAAATAAATGGATCAAACTGAAATTGATCGAAAGAAGGCGAAAAGGACAAGCATGGTATGACCGGACAATCGACTTCTATATCAAACCGAAAGTAAACGAACTGCCGTTTCTATTATATACAAAATTCAGAAAGAAAATTGGAATAAATCCCAAACCGAAGGAGGAAAATGGCAAATGAATATAAATTCAATGCCAAGGATTTCTATAGGATATTAGACACACAAAACAAACGTTGTCGGTTAACAGGAAGAGAACTTACGCCGGAAAATACCAATGCGGAGCATATACTACCCCTTCGAAAAGGAGGAAGTCACGAGTTTAAAAACGTCTGCCTTATTGTAGAGCCTCTATCAAAACTAAAACGATATTATACCGAAGACGAAATCATTCAATTAGCAGCAGACATTATTTCATTTAGAGGAAGTAAATTTGGCTATCGACTTTCTAAAACGAAAAAGCGATGAGACCGGTTTTCCAGCTTGGTTGGCGAAAACGATTTCAGATAATACGAATAAGAAATTTCTCCTTTTCCTTAAAGAACCGAATATATCACCTAAGTGGACCTCTTGGGCAAAATGTTCTGCTCGCTCCAAGCAAAACTTTCATACGTATTTATCCAGAAGGAAACCCCTTTCGAGCCTACACTTGAATCCAAATTGGAAATACAGATGTATAGAAACGAAATTCAGTCTTCAAAGATACTTTCAAAAAACAAAGGAACCAGGTAAAGAAGAGTATGTAATTTCGATACTGAATCGTATTGCCAAGTATCAGGAAGACTACGATCCGATTAGCAAAACTTTCTTGAGATTAGTTCATTTCGAGACTACAAAGCTAAATCTTTTTAAGACAGGTTTTAGAAATGCTAATCGCAACATCAAAGCTATCCGATGGCCAATTGCTGCGCACCGGAATTATCTAAGAATGATGAGAACAGAATTTCCGGATTTAGTTCGAAGCTATTCGCGATGGGACCTTTGTTTTAGACATTGTAAGAAGGCGATTTATGGTATCGGGGAATCAGAATGGTATAAGGCATTTCAGAAGTGCGAATTCGCAATTAAAAGAAGAATAGAAAGCAATGATCTCCTATAACGGCCTCTTTACAGTGATATCGATTACATTATCTTCTTCTTGCTCAAAGAAATCTTCATTTAGACCAAATAATTCGATAACCGTTCCTTCATCAAATGCAAGCAGATCAAGTAAATCTCTTTTACTCATTCCTGCATTCGCAACTAACAACTCCATAGTTCTTTTCAATAGCAGAGGTTCTTCTAACGGTAGCAAGTCATCTAGCTCTTCCTTTGTTCGCTTAGCAGAATTTAAACGATAAAAATATTTTAATTGTGAATCAGAAAGGAGTCCCAAATCCCGAGCTCTCATCATCATTGCTTGCTTAGAAACTTTCCACCTTTCTTTCAAATGCACTAAAAATTCGTTATTGATGCTAAGCAATTCCCTCGAAAAAGTTTGCATAGGCATTAAAAAGGCTGCTCCAAATCGGAAAGCCTGCGTTTCAATTTTCTTATGGTTTTTAGGATCTTTTTGGTCATCTTCCGTTATGTTTCTATGAAGAACTAAATGAGCCAATTCGTGAGCAGCATCTAAACGAGACCTGACACAGGTAGTACCTGAATTGCCCAATATCACGTAAGCGTCTTCTCCTATTCGAATGGAAAAAGCATCTACTCGATCATCAAAGGCAAACCTGGAAACAAATATCCCATTATTCTCCAATAGGCGAACCATATTACTTATAGGTCCCAAACCTAAGTTCCAAAATTTCCTTAACTCTAAAGCATACTCCTCGATTTCATCATCTAAATCACGAAAGTCAGCCGGAAGATCAAAGGTAGGTAAATTTAGCTTTGGAAAATTAACGTAATTTTTTAAAGTTCGAACTGAATCAGCCAACCAATACGATTTAGTTTTAACTTCTTCACGGGCGTACTTTGATGCTGCAGCAAACTTTCGAAAGTTTGGAACGCCGACTTCATCAATTAAGAAAGAACGTTCCTTCGTAAAAAACTGAGAAGGGAGACGTAGTATCTGAAGCAAACGTATAATTTTTTCAGGACTCGGCTGGGCAACTCCTGCCTCATATTGAGAAACTGCCTGCTTAGTTACACCAATCAAACCCGCAAGACTTGATAGAGTAAGTTCTCTAATTTCCCGAGCTTCCTTTAATCGGAAACCTAAGAATTTGCCTTTCATTCTGCTAGCTTATGTTGTTCTATAAAGTTTTTCAACTCAATTGCAATTTCTTGGTCGGTATTTTCAGAAGGTACAACTTCTTCACCTACAACAAGTTTGGCGAAAGGCATTAAATCAAAAGTAATATGACCTCCCTCCTTAAGGGGAAATTTTAAATTTACAAAATCTACTGAAAGAAAATTTTCCCCGCCGTATGTTAAAATCATATACTGGTGATCTAAACGCTCTTCTTGGGAAGCAACATCCTCAAAGGGAAGCATTGGATTTTGCTCAATCAGCTCCGTTCTAAAGATAGCTTCTCTCGGTAAATCATTTCTGCTCTTCACATGACTTGCAGTCAAAAGATTGAGACCAAAAGTCAACTCAACGTGTCGAGAATTTCCACTTTTATTTAGCTGGATACTAGATCGAAAACTTGCATCCTCTTTAGCCAAGAGGTATAAACAAAAATCTACTGCGATTCTTCTTATATACGGGTATATGTCCTTTGCGATTTCATTTTGAAACAGTATATGCGACTTGCTAACCGCATCAAGAATCCTCTTTGCTCGAAAAGGAATATTAGCTAACTGCTCTTTCATTCCTTCTGGAATTTGTTCAAAAATGGTATCTCGAAAGGTCTTCATATCTAAAGCATTACGCATTTTTTTACTAAAAAGTCAAGTATTTTACTTTTTTAGCTTCCATTTCTAAAGGAAAATGCTATACTCAGGTTGGAAATTGAGGCAAAAATGAGATATCTAAGTGGCACAAACCTACATCAAATAGACCTATCTGGCTTTATCGCCAGCCGAACAAAAAATGGCCTTTTTACTCACACCGCTATTATTGTTGGTAAGGATTCCCAAGGAATCGTTTGGCTAATCGAAAATGATAATCCTTCTGGCGTCCGATGGACGACTCTGCACGCCTTCGCATCAGGTCAGGAAATCAAAGTCACTCGTTCGAACCTGCACCCTAACCTAACTGTTCAACGAGCCATTTCTCAATTAGGTAAATCATACAGTCTTTTTTCCTATAACTGCCAACACTTTACGAACTGGGCAGCAAATGGAGAAGCGTCATCACCTGATATACGAAATTGGACATTCATTGGGATAGTAATTGCGAGCGGTTTAATTGCTTCTAATTCGGAACATTCATAATTAAAAATTGTGAACAAAACCAAACTCCTCTTCCATCGAACCAAACGCATAAAATAAAATATGCTGACGGCGGCATATTAGAAATTATTAACAGGTAAAACAAGCAAGTGATTTTATCCGACAGTGAAACAGATATAGATTTACTAAATAATGAAGCCATTGCCAAAACTATTATTGATCTAATAAGTGAGAGAACGGAACAGCCAGTTACGATCGGTATTCATGGAGATTGGGGTGCAGGTAAATCAAGTATTTTGGAAATGATCGATTCATATCTGACAGATACAGAAGATATCATATGTATTAAATTTAATGGTTGGAGATTTCAAGGATTTGAGGATGCAAAAATTGCGTTAATCGAAGGCATAGTTTCTGATTTAATCGAAAAGCGCTCCCTTATGACAAAAGCTGGAGATCTAGTTAAGGAAATTTTTCAAAAGATTAATTGGCTAAAAATTGCAAAAAAAGCCGGTGGATTAGCCTTCTCAGCCTATACTGGACTACCAACCTTTGAGCAAATGAATTCTATCAAGCAAGGAATTCAAAACTTTATAAATAATCCCCAAAATACAATTCTTGAACAGGCCGGCAATGAGCTAAGTAAAATGGAACAATTGCCGATCGCCGAAGGTAAAAATTTAATTAAAGAGTATTCAGAATTTCAGAAAAAATTCGACGAACTTTTGGATAAAGCCGAAGTCCGACAACTTGTTGTTCTTATTGATGATTTAGATCGTTGCCTTCCTGAAACGGCAATTGAAATATTAGAAGCAATTAGGCTATTCCTCTTTACTCGTAAAACCGCATTTATAGTTGCTGCCGATGAAGCAATGATCGAATATGCAGTTCGAAAACATTTCCCAGATCTGCCAGAAAGTTCAACCTCTCAAACTTACGCGCGTAAATACCTTGAGAAGCTCATCCAAATCCCTTTTCGAATACCAGCACTTGGAGAACCTGAAACAAAGACGTACGTTAAACTATTGCTAATTGGGGCTGAAATCGGCGATAACTCTACCGAATTTAAGGCACTGGTGAAATATGCCCGCGAAAAGCTTATTAGACCGTGGATAGCTGGATCATTAGAAACTACTGAAATTCAACAAATCCTTAAAGATAAATATACTAGAATACAATCCGCTCTTTTGTACAATGTTAGTATTCACCTGACACTTCTTCTGAACGCTTGTTCTAATTTTCTGCTTGGTGGACCTCCGATTCTTCTGTCTTAATGCCCTCAATGAAGACTTGAAAAGGAGTTCTTCCGTTCATGTTTCTACCTTGGTGCGCCCTCTTGTAATTGTATTCTTCAAAGAAGAGATGCAGATCGATCTGCATCTCTTCGATCGACTCATAAAATTTAGTTCTACCGGCGATCCTGAAGTGCTCATCAAGTAAAGTTCTGTGAAGACGTTCCACGTATCCGTTGCTTTGAGGCCTGCGAACTTTAGTGGTCCGATGTTCGATGTCTTCTAACTGAAGAAATAATTCGAAAGGATGTTGGTCTTCTCTTCCACAATACTCACGACCATTATCGGTTAGAACGGTTTGGACTTTAATGTTATGTTCTTCAAAGAAAGGAAGAACGTCGTTGTTCAAAGTCTGTACGGCAGTGACGGGTATTTTGTTATTAAAGAGCCTTCCCCAAGCAAATCGGCTATGACAATCGATTACGGTTTGTAGATAGACTCTTCCTACACCTTTTAATGACCCGACCATGAAAGTATCCATAGATACCAATTCTCCTGTAGAATCTGCTTGTATGTGCCTTTCTCTGTATTCGGGATCGAATTTTTCAAGGAGGCGTATCTGGTTTTCGCTTAGAGGTATGATCTTATCTTTATGATGCTCTTCGAGTCTTAGAAGCCGTTGGTGTTTAGTTACGAGTTTATTTCTTGTCCAAACTCCTCTTACACCACCCGAACTTACCTTAACTCCTTTAAGACTAAGTTGTTGAGCGACCTTTAGGCATCCATGAGTCGGATGATGTAAAGAATACTCTAAGACTTCATTTTCGATTTCTTCACTGACTCGGTTAGGGTGAGGCCCATTGGCTCCCGGGATTCTATCTAAGAGACCTTCAGCTCCATAGGTTTGGAAGTTCCTTCGTATTTCGTAGAACTGTTGACGGGAATATCCCATGATCTTGCAGGCTTTGCTTACATTTTCTAATTCATTTGCAAGCTCTAATAAATTTAGCTTTCGTCTAGTTGCCTTAACTGTTGCATTGGTGTTGGTGGTCATCGGTTTCTCCTGATGTAAATAATTTTGTCGTTAAAATCATTTTTCTTTCAGAAGAGGCTGGGGCCACCGGTTTTTCGGTGACTGTCAGGTGAATACTAGCTCAGCACAGCTCTTTTTCTAAGTGATCAAATCTCTCCAATACTCTCAAGCGGGGCAAAAGGGAATCCTAGGCAAATTAAAAGATTTCTAAACACTTTGATCTTAAGAAACAAAACTGCAAATGCCCGGGGTTTTGCCGCAGATATTGAATTACCGATACTAGCAAAGCTTATGTTAGCAGAGAGATTCATGCCTAATTTTTTTGACCAGATTGCCAATCTATCAGCGTCCTCTGCACACGGAAAATGTATGGAACTAAATCATTTAGAATCCTATCTTAGCAAATCTTCCGACAAATCTAGGCCAAAGAAAAAAGGTATTACGAACACTCCGGAAGAAATTACTGCGAAGGAAAACGATTCTCAGCAATTGCTTGAATGGAAAAATTCTGCCACTATTCGTGAATGGGCCAAAGTACAACCTTTTATTGGAGAAAAAGACCTTAGACCCTATCTTTTTATTGCAAAGGACAGAAAAGATTATTTCGGCACCAATTCAGCTCTGGGTCATTTAATCACTCTTGCAGAGAAACTCTTAGAATCGAAATTTATAATTCAAAGCTTCAGTTTAAAATTAAACGAATTGAATCCAAATGAGGCTTCCGAAGTTTTTGAATTGTTAATCACGAGAATCGTTGGTTCGAATAACCTCCAAACTTTACCGAAAGGAGCGGAGGGTCTAGCAATTTTAGTGAAAAACCATCCACAACTCCAATCTGTACTAATAGATTTTCTCGAAAACTTGCAGGTCGACAAATTAGGTCCATGGGTTTGTTCAGGCTGGTCAGAAGCTATCGTCGATCACACGCAACTTGCTAGATTCAAAGTTTTACTTAGTCAATGGAGCAAAAACGGAAGTACAATACTTAAAACAACAGCAAAATCTACTTTAGCTTCATATCAAACAGGAGATTGATTGATGGGAACTTCAAACTCAAATTCAGGGACCGCTGGAAATACACCAATAATACCTTCTTGGGTTGATACCCCCTCAGATAAGAAAGAAACAGTTCCTCGAAGCAAAAAACAAGAAGAATCCCCTCCATCTCCAAAAAGACCGAATATTCCAGAAAAAGGAGACAATAACCGTTTCCAATTAGCACGCACCCTTTTTTCAAAATACGCGAGCAGTAACGGTTCCGACAAACGAAGTTTAAAGGGTTCAATCTCTAGATATGTTTCACATAGTTTAGGTGGCTCAAAAAACGCATCCAAGAGGATGGCTATTTCTAAAATCGCCAGCGTAAATCTATTAAATTTCCTTTCAACTACGTCCTCCAACGGAATCGAAGCAGCCTTAGACTCCATCGGACTACCAAATCTAGCAGGAAAGCCAATAGACGATATTTTCATTGGTCTGATAGATCATATCTGCCCCTCTGATGGAGCTGTAGATATCGGTATCACTCGAGATGCTTATATTAAAACCGTCGCGGACCTTGCATCGGAAAACGTTGGAAGTTTAAACAGCTTATCCGAAGAGCAAATCCGAACCGTCTTTGAAATTTTTGCCACATACACAATTGAAGCAAGAATTTGCAATGACGTAGGAACTAAATCAATATCATTACCAACCAACGTTGATGATATTGTCAAGGTCCAAAGCCAATTACGTGATTTTATTAAAGGAGCAGTGGCAGATGCAATTAATCGAGAATTCAAAAAAGGAAACGGTCTAACCGCAAAGAAAACACGTAGTTTTGTAGATAAAGTCTATCAACAAGCATTTAATATCTTAGAAGTATTAGGAAAAGAAGAATGATTCGACATCTGATTGCCGGAAGATTTGGAATTAGTGATAACATCCAATTAGAGAAAGATAATGATGAAGTTATCAATTACTTAGATTTTATTACGCAAAATGATAAATTTACTCCTTGGTTAGAAACCACATTAAAAAGATTAAATGATCTGAAAATACAACCATCCGAACTTGGATTCGACTTATTAATATTAGCTGCCCATGTGAATTTAGCAGATACTCACATCTCCAGAATTAAAGATTCTCAAGATTCTTGGACAAGAGAGATTAGATTAGTAATTCCAGTAAGTAATCCCTCCAAGTGGAGAAACTCCATTACGACGATTGAAAAAATGTTAAATTTCTTAACTGGAGATCTATGGGTCATTAACTTTCGAAAAAGACCGGAAAAAGTTCAAGCTTTACTAACTATAAAAAATAAACCGGAAAATCCTAAATTTGACAGGCTATCTTTATTTTCCGGTGGGCTAGATAGTTTAATTGGCGCAATAGATTTATTGGAACAAGGAAAAAGTCCATTATTTATTAGCTACTTGGGAGATGGTTCAGTGAGTTCTCCTCAGAGCAATTTATTTTCATTACTAAAAAAAGAATACTCGAAGAGAAATTTCGAAAGATTTAAAATCGGCATTGAATTTCCAAAAGAGATTATTAAAGAGAGCAAACATGAAAACACCTCAAGAGGTCGCTCTTTTCATTTTATAGCAATCGCTGTTTTGGCTGGCACAGCTTTTTCAAACGGATTTATACTAAATATTCCTGAAAATGGATTTATTGCTCTAAATGTTCCGTTAGACAATCTTAGACTTGGTTCACTTAGTACTCGTACCACCCATCCTTATTATCTTTTTTTATGGAATAAATTATTATCAGAACTTCAAATAAATGGGCTACTCGAAAATCCTTATTGGAGAAGAACAAAAGGAAACATGATTAGAGAATGCTCAAATATTAATTTTCTAAAAAAATCATATGTAAAATCCATGTCGTGTGCTGCTCCAACTAAACTCCGTTGGTTCGGGTTTACTACGCAGCATTGCGGATATTGCCTACCATGCATTATTCGAAAAGCTTCGCTTAACTTCGGCTTGGGAAAAGGAATCGATAAAACCAAATATTGGAAAAAAAATCTAAAACAACTGGTCTCGGAAAATAATATAACTACAATGCAACAAATACGATCTTTTCAGTATGCAATAAACGTCACTAACAAGAATCCAAAAATTGCAAAATATTTAATTCACTTACCGGGGCCGCTTCCTTCTTTTAAAGAAGAGGACTTTAAATCATTAGTAGACGTTTATCGAAATGGATTAAAAGAAATTGAAATCTTGTTATAATATTTTCTCATAAATTGCCAAATGGAAAGTGAATTTGTAGATTTCCACTGTCATCTTGATTTGTTTAAAGATTTTGAACTGCTTATAAAACAAACTGAAGAAGCAAAAATTCACACTTTAACAGTAACTACCACTCCGAGAGCATGGCCTAAGAATCGAGATTTAACAAAGAATTTAAAGTATGTTAAAGCTGCATTAGGTCTTCATCCGCAAATTATATCAGAAAGATCTCAAGAAATTGAAATTTGGAATGAATTTCAAAAAGAAACACGCTTCATTGGGGAAATAGGTCTAGATAGAGGACCGATGCACCTTTATTCAATTGAGTTACAAAAAGTAGTCTTTAAAAAAATTCTTACCACATGCGCAAAGAGCGGAGATAAAATTCTTTCGCTGCATAGCTTGCAGGCAAGCCAGTTATTATTGGAAATGCTTGAAGAATATTTTCCTTATAGAAAGGGTAAGACTATTTTGCATTGGTTTACTGGAAACAAAAATCAAGTAGAAAAGGCAGTACGTTTAAATTGCTTCTTCTCCATAAATCGTCAGATGCTGAATACTAAAAGTGGTACTTCATTGGCACGCATAGTACCAAGTGATAGAATACTTACAGAAACTGATGGTCCGTTCATTTATAGAGGAAATACACCATATAGGCCCTGGGAAGTAGAAGATGCTGTTAAAAAACTTTCTCAACTTAGAGATATTGAATTCTCCGACCTAAAAATGACCATTAGGCGCAATCTGGATACGTTATTACGATAAATTCAATAATTGCCCTTCAATGTCCGCTTTTGAGCAAGACTCGGACATTGAAAATAAGTTCTTTTAACCATTTACATTCGACTATCAACTCGAACTATTAAAGACTTCAAATGATAGACGCTGAAGGATAGAAAGTGGAACAAATATGGAGATTTACGGAAAGAGAACATATAAAATTCGCCAACCTCAAGAAAATGAATCACCTTAAAAAACAAAATTCATCCCATCGAACTGCTCAATCTTATTAAAATTCATTATACGTTATGTCTCATTGATATAATTTTCATATAAATGTCATTGCATTGTGAAGAAAGTATCAAGAATATTGCGCAAATTATGAAAAAAGCCGTAATATTGTTTATTCTTATTTCATTGAATACTTGTCAGCCAACCTCTTCGCAATCGACGCTTTATTCTACCTTGATTGGGTTATTCCAAAAAGAAACACCAGATGAGAAATCGATTGAAGTTACGGAAATTAGAAGTGAAGGATTTTATTCAAAGCGGCTGAATTCAAAACTTTCAAATTTTACCAATATCTCAGAAGGGGCAACTGACCTGACTGTCGACTCCCCTACAGCGGATATGATAGATAAATCTAACGGAATTATATCGCTAAAGAATCTAACGATCGGTGATAAAACAGAAATAAATAGCAATCTATATTCGCTTGGAACATGCAGGGGATTTTATGGGCGAAATGGATGTTCGAAAAGATTAAGTAATACCAACTTATTACCAAAATCAAAACTAAGTCAAGGATTTGAGCTACGATCTGATAAAGTTTCGATATTCCCTTACGCAGAGAGTCTTGGCGTGATCTACGCTAACGTTCTTATTCAATATCCTTTTGCTAAGGTAACCAGTTATATAAAAAATGTACCGTCTCTCCCAAAATTACCTCCATTCATTTTCGATGCAAATACTACGCCTAAAAATGTTACATCGCCAGCGAATTCTTCTGTTATTGAAGAGGGAACCCTTGGAACGCTAATTATAAGAAATAATTTTACGGTAATATTAAAAGGAGGGGTGTATTCTCTCAAATCAATATTTTTAAATTCAGGAGCCAAGCTTCTATGCGAATCTTTTTGTGCAATCTTAGTTAGTGACAGTGTCGATGTAGGACGAAAAGCGAAAGTTTATGCTCAATCTAATAATCCTAACGACTTTTTAATATATATTAACAAATCGAATAAGCACAGGGATTGGTTTTTTGATGATGACGAAGGGTTTTCTGGAGCTGGAGAAAATTACATCAACGCTGGTATTTACTCGCCATTTTCAAATATTAAGGTTGGATATAAGTCCAAAGTTGCCGGAATTCTAATCGGAAAGAATGTTTTCATTTCTTCCGAAACAAAAGTCGTCAATGACTTTGTATCGGAACCGGAGATCCCTTTAATTGATTTAGAATATGAAATTTCAGGGTTATCTTTGTACGTTGGCTCGACTGAGAATGTAAAAATTCAATTTGCTGAACCAAAGAAAATGAAATTGAGTGAAATGTTAAATGGAAAGATGGCTCAATCAATTGGATATTCAATACTTCCGAAGGGAAATTATAATAAATTGACATTAGATTTAGTGAAAGCCAAAGGAATAACGGAAGATTCTACAGAAATAACTCTGGAATTGAATTTTAAAAACATGATCAATAATAAAATTGAGTTAGTAGGCAACTTCGAGTTAAATGGAGGACGAATAACAAACATTCTTGTCGATAAAGGAGAAAATTTTAAATTATTTGAATTATTATCAGGCAACTACTTACACCGTCCGAGCTTTACCTTAAATAGTTTTTATTCACTATCGAACAATCTGGAAGATAAACTAAGTTCATTTCCAAAAGAAAAATACGATTCAATTATATCAGAATCAGAAATCATAGCACAAATAAATACCGAAAGCACTCAAAGCTACTATGAAGATTATCTGGGAGTTCCATTACTATTTACTAATGCTCAAATCCGAATAAGTGAATGCTATAAATCTTCACTAACATCACCATGTCTAAAAGGCAACCTAATTCAAGTAAAAGGCTTGGGAGGCGTCAATGGCGACATCAATGTAGATGTATTTGGAGCAGCTCGCTATCGAGCTGGAGACAATTCTTTAATTTTTATAAAAAAAATCGAGGAAGGATACATTTCAGTTCAAGGTTTATACGGTAAGGTTGATTTATGAAAAAAATACATATTATTACCTTAATTTTAATATTACTACCTATGTCAGTAATATTGGCATATGCAACAATTGGAGCTAAATGGTCCCCTTATGGACCAGTTGGACCGATAAATGGCTCTGTTGCCTTAGGGCAAGCAACGTATGGCTATGATAATTCATTCCGGGCCAATATCGGTTCTTCTGCAAATAGTATAGTTGAACAAGCAGTAGCGGCTTGGAATGGAAAATCTAACTTCGTCTACGTCACTCCAGCTTCACTAGATCCATTCGGTGGAGCTGGCGATCCCCCCGGAGTCCCAATTAGATTTGATCCAACCAAAAAAATTGTACAGTATTTACCTTATGGAACGATCGGAGTAACATATCAAACAACGAATGGAGGACGTATGATAGCAGCACCTGTTTTTATCTTTGGCGTTTTTTCCGATGGCTCGCTAAATAGTTCTATGTATACCGATCCAAATTATTTGCGTTCAGTTCTAACTCACGAATTAGGACATGCGACCGGATTAGGACACTCAAATGATCCTTCTGCAGTAATGTATCCTTATATAAACTTCCCACCTATTTACATACCAAGTACCGATGATATAAATGGAATTAGAGCAATTTACGGATATAATCCACCGCCTCTTTCGCCGGAAGAGGCAATTGACCAATTTTGTTCAGCCATTGGATTAGGATCCAATGATTTGCTGTGCCTATTCGTAATTTGCTATTTTGCCGGATTTTGTAGATAAGGTCTTTAGAATGAATAAATTATTGATTATTTCCTTTGTTTTGATACTTTCGAATAATTTCCCTTTATTAGCTCAATCTTCCGGGCAAATTTGCTCGATTCCACCGAGAGGGATATGCGTTTCACCGGTTAATTCACAATCGATTGCCTTTGTTCAGGACATTTGTAACTACGGAAAATATGTTTTATCGACAGGTACCTGTTCAAATTTAGAACCTATTGGATCATGCCAGATAAGTAAAAATGGCATTGTTTATAAAGTTCATTACTTACCTTTCCTTTGGGATATTGAAAAAGCTAAACAAAATTGTACGCAAGTTTATGGAGCCTATACAAGCAAATAATGAAAAGTATTGCATATCTGATTCTCATGCTATTGGCTTTAGGTTTGTTAAACTGCGAAGTAGCGAATAGTGCTACCGCAAGCCTTCAAACCGGATTAATATCTAGGGACGAATCACAAAATCGAATTTTACTAGCATCTGTTTATAGTCTCGACAAATGCATGAACCAAATGCATACAACGGATTTTATTCAAATTAATATTTATTCAAATTTACTTGGGTGTTCCGACACTTGTTCAGCTTCGACCTACTATAAGGAAAGCGATGTAAATTCCTTGTATACAGGGATCATATTAGCTCCCTGTGACTCGGATGCATATTTAACTTTACCTAAGGTCGAACCATATTCAGCTAAGAAATTTCAGCTTAATTACATGGGATTTTGATATTCAAGTCCTTATTATATTCGATTTAAAAAGCGCTACTCGAAGATAATAAGGGATTCTGAATATAATTTTGACACAAATAATCAAGCTGCTAATATTCCATACTTCATACTAGTTCGACTAACTTGTCAAAATTTTCATCGATCAAATCCAGATCTTCTTGAGACAATTCGCTTCGCTCATTTGCTTTCCGTTTAATGAAATCGTTGATGCGCAGATCAATTGCTGACTTTAAAATAACATAATTTGTCTTTCCTCGATGATTTTTATCCAACTCATAACCACCAGCGGAGAGAGATTTAGAATTCAAAATTTTATCAACTTCGGCCTTAACACGTTCATTCAAATTATAACGAGCCTCTTGGCGCTTTTGGACTTTGGGAATGATAGGCTGAGAGTTCATTGCGTCCAACACTTGTTGCCCACTAAAACCTAATTCTGATAATTTTCGGATCGCTTCCATTGCCTCGTAATTCTCCTGAATTAAAGGCAGACTTTCCAAATCTAGGCCTATTTGTTCGGTAATCTGAAAACCGTTTCGATTTATCGGGGAAGCCATTTCATTATCTAAAATCGAATCACCCTGATTACCTTTCGGTTGTATTTCCGACGATTTTACTTTTGGGGTGAAGGAAGAATCTGAGTCACCCGCAATAAATTCTTTCTCTTCGGTTCCTTCGAGATCAATATCAGGATTAGTCACTAATTCATCGGAGTTTGAAAAATCTATCCCAGACATCGGTAATAATTGGCTAAAATATTCCTGATCCGCTTCGCTAAATTCTCTGAGGTCGTTCCAACGTGGAATAATATTTCCGCCTGCATGAAAAACTACGACACCCTGATTCAATGGATGAAAAATTGAACTTCCATTATTGGTTCTCATGATACGACCAATAAACTGAAGAAAAGGAGCAAGCGTTAAATGGACACTAAAAACTGCTGCAACACAAAGGAAGGAATGGTCGAATCCTTCTCCTAATTTTTTCACCTGAACAATTACATCCAATTCATGATTTTCTAATTTTCGATAAGCATCATTATTTTTTTGGCTATTTTTACGACTGTGAATGTAATCGGATCTTAATCCCTTTTCCTTGTATGCTTCAACAATCTGCTTACAATGTTTAAAATTCAAAGCAGAAGCGATAATCTTAGGACGATCGTCACGAGCCTCTTGACGAATCCTTTTTAGTTCGGTAATTGAAGCATTCACTATCGAATCTAACGATTCTTTCGAAGATACAACAGCTCTACGAAAAGCCGGCAGTTCCTTGCCAAATTCAACGATCCGTTCTAAACCGATTTCTTCTTCAGAACCTAAAATTAAATATTTCATTTTTTCAGGATTCAAGACGATCGCTTTAAGATTTTTCACGTAGTTCAATTTGATTGCTTTCGCAATGGGAAAAGAATAAATAATCTTTCCGGGCATCCTTTCTCCATCTGCTCTCACGGGAGTAGCACTGAAATTAACAATGTACGCTTTCGGAAATTTCATCTTGAGGAAAGTCCATGTCTCCGCTAAACTATGATGTCCTTCATCAAAAAGTATTAAATCAAAGAAATCCTGTGACAACCTTTTGAGCCATCTATTGTTTTCAGTCCCTAATTGATGAATATTCGTAACTACAACGTCTGCCAATTCTAAGTCCTTTTGATTCGTATTTGTTCCTCGAATTTCGCTCAATTCTGGAAAAATATTATTGGTTAACACATTGAATTTCTTATAAAAACAGAAAACATTCGAAGGATCAAAATTCGATATTAATTGTTCTGCGATTATCAAATTAGGGGAAATAACCAATGTCCGCTTAGAACAGAGCGCAAATGGCGCCAGAGTTATACATCCTGTCTTACCACACCCAACGGGCAATACAATACCCAACTCACGATCATTAGGGAAATCATTCCGAGAATTCCTTAGTGCCTCAAAACATTCAATCTGCGGAATTCGTAGTTGTGGATTTCCAAACACGAACGGTTTTAAAATTTTAAATAGATCAAGTTTCACTTTCTTACCTCACTTTGAACCATAAAACCACACCGCAAAAATTAATTATTATTTTCAAGTATTTTATTTTTTATTAATTTACTTAATTATAATTTACTTAGAATCTATCTCCTATTGTATTATATTGATCTCTCCAATGGAACGTCTAAGAAAAGTGAAAAAATTTTACAAATAATAAGAATTTTTATCACTTTTAGGTATTTAAGGGGGGATCGAAAACAGAGTAGAATTTATTGCGAGGTGAGCAATATGGCCGAAAATTCAGTAAAAATAGTATCAATCGACACAATCCGTAAAAGGAGCAAAAAGCAAACTCAGAAGCCTCCGACAGAATCACCGATATTTGGCAAGGGACTAACAGATCAGGTTATGAGAGAACTAAAAGAGCGATTTTCTTTAACAATGACAGAAGAAGATTATCGCAATAAGGCGATCTTTCTACTAATGAGTAAAACGGGATTACGAGCCAAAGAAACTGTTTCACTCAGATTTTCAGGGATATTTAAGGCACCATCAGGGGAAAATTTAATCCAGTATGTTCGAAAAGGGGGTAAGAAGGGTTACTCAGTCCTTTCAGAAGAGATTATAACCGCCGTAAAAGCATACCACAACGCAGCCAATATAATATCCGACCATTTCTTTCTTTCACGCCCTAAACGGCATCAGAAAACAAGAACGCCACTAACAACCAGGAGCCTACAAAGGATCGTAAACTCGTGGAATGTAGTAACTTGCACGGGAAAAACCGCGCATCCACATTCAATTCGACATACCGTAGGGCAAAAATTATTGGAGAAAGCCGGTTCAATTGCTGCTCAAAAAGTATTAGGTCATTCTACGCCAATTACCACGTCCAAATTTTATACGAAGCCATATTTTGACGGTTCTTCTTATTTAGAATGGTAATTTGAAAAAATAGACTAAGGAACACTTAATAGGAGAATATATAAATAGTAGTTCGTTATTCTTCTGAAACAATAAATAAAAAAATCCAAAAATACCAATAACTATAGGAAGTCATCCTCCTCAAAAACCATCACAAAAAAACAAAAAAAGTCACTTTTTTTAGACATTCTCGTACAAACATCAATACAATAATAATAGAATAAGATTCCATCTATATATTATATTTCAATTTATTACATATTTTTAATTTATAAATTTACAAAAAATACGTAATAAAAACATTCGCATTTCGAGATTCTCAATCGTCAAAATTGCTTTCAAAGCTTTGACTAAGGATCCAGAAATAACAAAGGAAGGTCTTTTTCAAATGAAAGAAAAAGAAAAAAACGCTAACAAAGCAAATCCATACGATAGCTGTAAAGTTGCAGAACGCAAAGGATGGAATTTAAATGATCTCGATACATACACTGGAATAGACAAGATCGGTTTATTAATCCCAATCCCGTTTATTTCAATTGATTCGGAATCAAAATTTCTGAAAACCCATAGGCAAGGTAGGAGCGAAAAGTTCGTTACAGACGGAACAACAAGGATAGGCAGGATTTATGTCAAAAAGTTAAATCCAAACTTCAATTCATATTCCTATTCCCTTAGCTTCTCGCTTTCCAGATTATTCAATGGCGTAAATGTTTCGTCCTACACGCCCTTAGATGTGAATGCTATTAAAAGTAAACTAGATCGGTGCCTTAAGAATGAAGGATTTCATGTTCGAGACTGGGATGCCTGCCATATATCCATGATAGAGATTTTTAGGAATATTATTCTAAGCGACGATGTTTCCGAATACACTCAGATTTTTAGGACTCTCAATTTTCCAAGATTAAAAAATTTCAATTATATGAACACGACGTATTTCCAAACCAAACGGAGAACTATAAAAATATCGATCTATGACAAAGGACTAGAATCGATGAACAGACTTAGAATAAAACCAAAGCAATCAATTATGAGAGTGGAATTCAGAATTGCAAAAAAGAGCAAGGTCACAAACTTATTCAAGCAATATACCGATAGACGCAATGGTCAAAATGTAAATTCAAACTTAAATTTTCTTCCAGACCTTAATCTAGACAAACTCTTTACTGATAAAATGAAAATCCTCTTGGGTCCTTTACTAGAAATAAAAAACCACTCTATCGTAACTTCCAATCTTGAATCTGAACTCCAACAATTGTATGCAAACAATAGGAATGGAAACCGACTTGCAAAAGTTTCCACAGAAATTCTGAGTAAATATCAAAAAGGTCTACTTGATCTGCAACTGAATAAACTCGCAGATGAAATCATAAAACCGTCAATTCGCGCCAATGCTTCGCCGGACAGAGAGGAACGGGTTCAGAGAAAAGCACAAGATTTATTGTCGAATGCGGTTCTAATGAATGAGATAATAAATCATGGTCACTCAAGGATCGATGAGTTAATAAATGGTTTGCTTTCAAAGAGGCCTGATCAGAATAAAATTGCGTAACTTTTAAATTAATTGCAGATGGAATCAGGATTTAGCTAAGTAGTGTTTCTATCTGCAATATAGAAACACTACTTAGAAGCCGAATAGATCTCCAAAGATGCGGATTTACTTTGATCGTTCCAAATCGAATTAGAAAATTTCACCCATTTCTTTTGCTTCGGTTCGATCTTTTCGTAAACCGTTTCCCATCCCCCTTCTAGGACGGTTCCACTTGCGGCAATATATGTAATATGAAATTTAAAATCCTTCAGCGGAATGGAGCATCTATTTTCAACTAATACACTGAAATACGTTGTATTAATTATATCTCGATTCCAGTTCCACCTCTCTATAACGAGTCCCTTTTCAGGAAACGCATCGCAAGTTTTTTCCCAATCTTCTTCAGATAGTAATTTCTCGGATTCTTCTTTAGCCTGTTTTTCATTTTCGATCTTTCGATCCGACAATGCCTTTGCCTCGTTCTCCAAACGAATTCGTTTGATCATTTCTTCCGGAGTAATACGATCTATAATTACAACTTTTTCAAACTTTGCGTAGCCGCTAGATGTTCGATACACAACTCTAATCTGATTCGAGCCGATTTGTAGAGGAACATTCGACGACCAAAGATTAAACTTTCGTTCGACTGGTTTTCCATCAATCTCGATGGAGCCGTTTAAAAAGAATTCACCGTTCAAGTTGACATTATCTTCTACGACAGGTCCGCGAACTTGATTTGAAATTTTAAAATAATTTCCCTCCCCATCAAGTGACACGATTGCCAAAAAAGACAAAAATGAAATCAGATAATAAAGCAAAACCTGTTTCGATTTCTTAATAACCGATATTGTAAGAAGGATCAGCGCAATTATACTTGAAAACGCAGAAAGAGAATTAAAAAATCCAGAGAGTCGATCTATAGATTCAATTCTCGAAGAGGTTATTCCAAACATAGCGGAAAAGAAAGAAAGCAAACTGATTATTATGCTGGCTCGATATAACCGAGTGCCCTCGCGGAATCCGTCGAGATATTTTTTAAACATGTAGTTTCCTTTTTAAATCTAATATGATCTCGTAGTTTTGAGATCGTCGTAATTATACCCGCCGGATGTTCCATTTGTATTTCTTCCGGATTGATCCCAGCCGACAGAACTCCAACAGCTTTTACACCTATTTACACATTCAGGAAATTTACCCCAAGAATTGGTTGGAAAATTAAAACGAACAAAGCGATCACATGTAACCGAACAAGTAGGTCCTGCTCCAACGACGGGAGTATTCAGTTTAAAGTATGGAACAAGCCGATGAAAAAATGATTCGCACTGTTTAATCTCTTGGGTTTGTCTTTCTTCCGATTCTTTCTTTCGTTGTTCGGATTCGAGGGAGAATAATTGGTCCGCCTTTTGTCTAGCTTCCTTAAATTTTCTACTTTCATTTCCTAGAAATTTGTCACCCTCGGAGTTGTAAGCAATGGTACCCGAATTATAAATTTCCTGATTGATATTAATTCGATATGTCAGCTCATACGCATTATTGAAATCTATCGTAATAGGAATTCTTGCGAAGCAATTCTTAATAGGAACTCGTTTGATTACTTTCCACTCATCATCGAAAGTATATTCGAAAAACGCCTTTCCTTTGCTCAAGGGGTTATTCGGTTGGCAATTTCGAATATACCGCTCGTCAACCGAGTCTTCTTCGATTTGCTCCTCTCCTATTCTAAATTGAGCCGGTAACCAATCAAACAAAGCGACAAGAGGAATAGCAGTGCCCACTGTAAAAACTGTTGCGAGTATTAACGAATACTTATAATCGTACTCGCATTTATATTTTCTATTTCCTTGCCGATCGAAATATTCAACTTTCGAACCTCCGCAAATTTCCCCTTCCGAATTTCTTTCAATTTCTCGGGAAACTTTGATTTTGGTTTTATACTTGTAAGAAGTTTTTTGTTCGATACCAACTAAAATAAAATCACCGTCAATCTCCGGAGGATAGGTTTTAAAATCTAAGCCGACGTCTTCTTTACCTATTTCCCTTCTTTCTAATACAGTTTTATGCTCTCCAATACTGAGACAAGATTCTAAACATGATAATAAAACGATGCCGGCTATAAACCGGCATCTGTAAAAAAGCGATATATCTTTCATAATATTTTATTCAATTGGCTCGTTGAGCGGTAAGACTTTCATTTATAACGGCCTCCCTATCGCATGAAGAAAATTTCAGCATTTGGGTAGGAGGCTCGGCTATTCCATATACGACAAACTGATCGCAAGCAGACAAGGTAACTCTTTCACCCGGATTTAATTTCACTCTTTGAACGAGCCGATCGCTTCCGTTATAAACTGAAATGTAAAGAATCCTTCCGGACATGTTTCCCACTTTTGGGAACGCAAATAAAGGGCTAACAATTAGGATTGATGCCAAAGCAAATAATTTGCCCAACAAATATATATTCTTTCTCATACTTCGATTCTCCTTAAAAGGTAAATCTCCGATGGTTTTGTTCGATAAGGACTTCCTATTTTCGAGAAATCGGAAATGTGCCAAAAACCGCGCAGAACGATGGAAATTTATCGAAACTATTTATCGCATCATTTTAGTCAACGCTATTTTTAGCATGTTATATGTAGCATGGCATAAATAGCAAAACAACCTTAAAATTCACGAATGGATTATGAATCCTTTCAAAAGAACGTCAGCAAGCGAATCAAACAACTAAGGTTGGATAAGAAACTTTCCCAGGAGGAATTAACCGGACTGGATATGGGAGTTAGGGTTTACCAAAGGATAGAATCCGGCGACGGGGCCCCAAGTTTACAAAGTTTGTACAAAATTGCAAAAGCCCTCGGAGTGCATCCAAAGGAATTATTGAACATTCCGATGCCGGAAGAGAGAGCAAAAAAGGCTAAATAACCGAATTTCTCATTTTTCCATTTACATTCGGTCCTATTAAAAATTCTGTAAATTTGATTTAATAATCAGAAAATCGACCACTTTCCATGCAGAATTTCAACCGAGAAAAATCGTCAAAAAAAGGTCTTCAAATACAAACCATTGAGGAAGCACAACAATGGTCAAAATTTGTTATATCCCCTGTAACCATTGCTCACAAATCGCGCGCGCAGATGGAAAAGTCGGAAGACGGTAAGAAAAACAAGTCAGCAGTAAATACCTCTAGCAAATTCAAACATGCAGGAATCAGAATAGAGTTCTTCGAGCAGATCACAAAGAAGATCTTGCAGGACTTCTACAAAAAGAAATGTCCTCACTGTGAGAATCAAATACTGGACAA